>JAITMV010000196.1 GCA_031277295.1 Burkholderiaceae bacterium
AAAAATCTGCCGAAATCAGTGCCAGGCAAGGCGCAAACCGCAGCAATACTGCATGGTATTGCGAGGATTTGCTTGCGCCGCATGGCGCTGATTCTCGGTAGATTTTGTTTGCGAACTTCCAACCCAGGACACTAAAAACCCTCGCTCGGCGAAAAACCAAAAAAAGCGCTACGCGGCAAGGTAAGGCGAAATAACCGGCATTGCGCCACAAGCATATGCCGTCCCGCGCCCGTCTCCAACGCGACAATGTGGGGGTATATCAGTCACCCATTGGACAGACCATGGACGATCCTATTCTTACGATGGAGGAACGCGAGGCGATCAACAACGGTCGCTGGTTCTCCTCCCTTTCCCCTTCATTGCGGCACGACATCCTTCGATGCGCTTACGTCAAACGTTACCGAGACGGCGACCTGATTGCCGCGCGCGGCGAGCCGCCCCAGCAATGGGTGGCCTGCGCCAAAGGCGCGGTGCGGGTATGTTCGACCACGCTGACCGGCAAGCTCATCACCCTGACCTATGTAGAGCCGGGCATCTGGTTCGGCGACATCGCCATGTTCGACGGCGAGCAGCGCACGCACGACGCGTTTGCGCATGGCGCCACCACCATCGTTTTCGTGGCGCGCGCCGACTTTCAAAAGATACTGGCGCAGCACAGCGAGTTGTACGAAGCGCTGCTGCGCCTGCACGCACGGCGTCTGCGGCTGCTGTTCGGGCAGGTCGAAGACCTCAACACCCTGCCGTTGCGCGCACGCTTGGCCAAACAATTGAACCATTTGGCGCGCGGCTATGGCGCGCCGAACCCGTCGTCGCGCGACGAAGTACGCATCACGCTACAACTGGCGCAAGAAGAACTGGCGCAACTGCTCGGCGCATCGCGCCAGCGCGTGAACCAGGAACTGAAAGCGATGGAGCGCGAAGGCGTAATCCGCATCGAACCGACCGGACTGGTGATATGCGAGCGCCCGGCCTTGATGCGTATTGGCGAAATAGACACGACTTGTGCAAATTAGGAACAGGCAAGGCGCTGGCTCCAAGGCGACGTCTTTCGGGTCATCCTTTTTTGCGCAAGTCCTGCCAAACCAACTTGCGCAAATCAGGAACAGGCAAAGCGCTGGCTTCAAGGCGACGTCTTTCGGGTCATCCTTTTTTGCGCAAGTCCTAGTAGAACAATGACATGAGCCACACCGAGCAATTCACCGGCACACGGCCCGTCTCCGAGGTCCACGCATTTGACACAGGCGCGCTGTCGGACTGGCTGAGGCGGCAGTTGCCCGACTATGCGGGCCCACTGAACGTGGAAATGTTCAAAGGCGGGCAATCCAACCCCACCTACAAACTCACCACGCCAAAGCGCACCTACGTGATGCGCGCCAAGCCCGGCCCCGCTGCCAGGCTGCTGCCCTCGGCGCACGCCATCGAGCGCGAATTTGCCGTCATGCGCGGCCTGCACGGCACCGACGTGCCGGTAGCGCGCATGCTTGCGCTGTGCGAAGACGAAACCGTGATTGGCCGCGCCTTCTACGTCATGGAGTTCATCGAAGGCCGCGTGCTATGGGATCAGACCCTGCCCGGCATGACGCCCCAGCAGCGCGGCGCCATCTACGACGAGATGAACCGCGTCATTGCCGCCTTGCACAAAGTCGATTACAAAGCGCGCGGCCTGGCCGACTACGGCAAGCCCGGCCACTACGTCGAGCGTCAGATCGGGCGCTGGAGCAAGCAATACCAGGCCTCCATCACGCAGCCCATCGAGGCGATGGATCGCCTGATCGAATGGCTGCCAGCCCACGTCCCGGCCAGCGCGCGCGGCGAGCTGACCTCCATCGTGCATGGTGACTACCGGCTCGACAACGTCATCTTCCACCCGAGCGAGCCGCGCATCCTGGCCGTGCTCGACTGGGAGCTCTCCACCCTCGGCCACCCGCTGGCCGATTTCAGCTACCACTGCATGTCCTGGCACACGCCGCCAGGCACCTTTCGCGGCATCGCCGGCATGGACTTGGCGGCGCTGGGCATCCCCAGCGAGCAAGACTACATCCGCCGTTACTGCCAGCGTACCGGCTTGGCGACACCCGAAGCGCTGGCGCCCGACTGGAACTTTTACCTCGCCTACAACATGTTCCGCATCGCCGCCATCTTGCAAGGCATCGCCAAGCGCGTCGAAGCCGGCACCGCCAGCAGCGCCCAAGCCAAAGCCAGCGGCGCGCGCGCGCGCCCGATGGCCGAGCTGGCCTGGGAACATGCCGAAAAAAGCATGGCCGCTAGCCGCTAACTACCCTCAGACACCGCCACACCATCCATCCGCAAAAAAAGGAACGCACCATGGATTTCGAATACAGCCCCAAAGTCAAGCAAATGCAAGCCAGGCTGCTGGCCTTCATGGAAGAACACATCTACCCGAACGAACACAAGTTTTACGATGAGATCGCCGCCAACCGCGCCAAAGGCAACCCCTGGGTGCCCACCCAACTCGTCGAGCAACTCAAGCCCAAGGCGCGCGCGGACGGGCTGTGGAACCTATTTTTGCCCCAGTCGCCACGCGCGCCCGAAGGGCTATCCAACCTCGAATACGCGCCGCTGTGCGAAATCATGGGCCGCGCGCCCTGGTCAGCGGAAGTATTCAACTGCTCGGCGCCCGACACCGGCAACATGGAAACCATTGAACGCTACGGCAGCGAAGCCCACAAAGACAAGTGGCTAACGCCGCTGCTGCGCGGCGAAATCCGCTCCGCCTTCTTGATGACCGAACCGACAGTAGCCTCCTCCGACGCCACCAACATCGAATGCTCGATCCGGCGCGAGGGCAGCGAATACATCATCAATGGCCGCAAGTGGTGGTCATCAGGCGCCGGCGATCCGCGCTGCGCCATCTACATCGTCATGGGCAAGACCGACCCCAACGCCGCGCGCCACGCGCAACAATCGATGATCCTGGTGCCAGCAGGCACGCCGGGCGTCAAAATCGTGCGCGCACTCACCGTATTTGGCCAAGACGACGCGCCACACGGCCACATGGAAATAGAACTCAAAAACGCGCGCGTACCGGCGGAAAACCTGCTGCTAGGCGAAGGCAAAGGCTTTGCCATTGCCCAAGGCCGCTTGGGACCAGGCCGCATCCATCACTGCATGCGCAGCATCGGCGCCGCCGAGCGCGCGCTAGAGCTCATGTGCAAGCGCCTGAACAACCGGGTCGCATTCGGCAAAGCCATCTCCACCCAAGGCGTCTGGCGCGAGCGCATCGCCGAGGCGCGCTGCATGATCGAGCAAGCCCGCCTGCTCACGCTCAAAGCCGCCTACATGATGGACACCGTCGGCAACAAAGTAGCGAAAGCCGAAATCGCCATGATCAAAATTGTCGCCCCCAACATAAGCACCCGCATCATCGACTGGGCCATCCAAGCCCACGGCGGCGCTGGCGTCAGCGACGACCATCCGCTCGCGCGCAGCTACGCCCACCAGCGCACCCTGCGCCTGGCCGACGGCCCCGACGAAGTACATCGCAACGCCCTGGCCAAGCTAGAGTTGGCCAAGCACATGGTCAGCAGCAACAATTAGCAAATTGGCGGGGTTCACCCCGTCATTGCGCTTGCTCAGGGCCGCAGCCGCCGCCGCGAGCGCACCAGTTGGTAGGGGCGCCAAGCATACGTCAGCGCGCCGAAACCGCTCCAGACGTGGACCATGCGGGTGAACGGGAATACCAGGAATACCGTCATGCCGAAGAAGATATGCAGCTTGAAGATGGCGTCAACTTCCAGCAGCAGCGCGGGGTTCGGGTGCAGGTAGATCACGCTTTGCACCCAGTCGGCCAGCGCGATCATGACGCTGGCATCGCCCGCGCTCGCGTGGCTGAGCGAAAAGGGAATCGTCAACAG
>JAITMV010000215.1 GCA_031277295.1 Burkholderiaceae bacterium
ATCGTTTTTACGTTTTGCAACAGAAAAACACATTTCCTTTCACTTTTGCATTCTTAAGAGCGAGATTTCTGATTTTGTCTGACGCTGTCAGACAAGTCGCGCATAGGCTTTCGGCGTGATGGGTTGGCCGCAAGCGAGGGTGGAGCGCCGGGATGAAGCCCGAGCTGCGCTTGGCTGGACAAGGGCCGGTGTCGGGCACACAGGGCAAGCACAAGGGTTGGCCCTAGGCCAAACGTTTCATGCGTTGTGGGTGGCGCGCAAGCGCCATGGACAACTGAAGTATTGACGGTGCCCAATATCCTAGAAACCGCAGTTGACCGCTTGTTACCTTCAGGAAAGTCGCACGGACGCTGACTTTCGGGACTTCGATAGCCTTCACCGCTTGGGTGAAAGCGCTACGCACCCGATCAGGCCGCCCTCGGGCGCGCTGGCGGCGTTGCTCGTCCTTGCTGGCGGCAAGCCGGCGGCGTCCTCACGCCTTGCCAGCCCACCCGATGACAGCCTGCTCGGGCGCGTCCAACTACGATTTCTAGGATTATCAATATTTGTGATTCATCCGATTGTTGGGCATCGCTTCAGAGCTTCCTTGGTTCACACCTTCCGGGCGCGCCAGCGTCGCCAACCGTCGGCGCGCAATTGGCACGCCGGGCAATGCCCGCAGCCGTAGCCCCAGTCGTGGCGGCGCGAACGTTCGCCGGTGTAGCAGGTATGGGTGTGCTCGACGATCAACTCGAGCAGCGCGTCGCCGCCGCCGACTGGCTCGGCGCGTTGGCCCAGCGCGTGCGCCAGTTGCCAGGTGGCTGCTTTGTCGATCCACATCAGCGGCGTGTCAATGACCACATGCTGACCGATGCCCAACGAGAGTGCCCGTTGCATGGCCTGCATGGTGTCGTGGCGGCAGTCGGGGTAGCCCGAATAATCGGTTTGGCTGACGCCGACTGTGATGACTTGCAGCCCACGCCGGTATGCCAGCGCCGCGGCCAGGGTCAGAAACAGCAGGTTGCGTGCGGGCACGAAGGTGTTGGGCAGCCCGTCGGCCTGCATTTGAATCGCTACCTCGCGCGTCAGCGCGCTGTCGCCGACGGTGCCGAGCACGCTGGCGTCAAGCACGCAGTCATCGCCTAGCCGCGCGTCCCAGGCCGCAAAGCGCCGCCGCAGCGCTTGCAACACGACGCCGCGTTGCGCCAGTTCAACCCGGTGACGCTGGCCGTAATCGAAGCCGACTGTCTCCACCCGCTCGAAGCGCGTCAGCGCATCGGCCAGACAGGTGGTGGAATCCTGACCGCCGGAAAACAGCACCAGGGCTGAGAGCGGCCTATCGGCTGGGGCGGGCTGGGTCATGGGGTGGTTTGGCGTCGGGGATGAAGCGGCGTGAGATAGATGTCAGCGATTTTGCGCGATCAATGCCGTAGGCTGAGGTGAAACTGGGCCTGCACCTTCGCCGCGCGTGCTATGCCACTTTTTCATCGTCATTGCCACGCAGTTTTCTATCATTCCCGCCTTCACGCATGGGCGCTAGCCTGAAGCTCCCTTCCCCCAAAGGGGGAATGAGAAAAACTACCCACGGCCTCGCACCGCCTAAACGGGAACAGACCTTCAAGTTGGCGCCCATGCGCCTTCGCGGGAATGAGCAGAAGGTGAGACTACGCCAGTTTCATGCGTCGCGGGTAGCGCGCCATCGGCATGGAACACTGGGACGAATTTTGCGGGGCCTGCTAAAAAGCCATCATGCGCTCAGTGCGCGTGGCTTTCGCCTCTTTACGGCAGGGTTGGCAAGGTACTGATCCAAAGGTTTCAAGCTGCGCGCACGGGCGATCTGGCCGGTCAGCGCTTGTCCGATTTGAACTTCTTGGCTTGTCATCTCCTTAACCAATAACGAACGATTATTGAGTGCCTTTTCCTTGCTCGCAGGATCCTGCACGGCCGACAGGCTGAACAGCGCATAGGCCGCGACCTTGTTTTGAGGCAAGCCCCAGCCGTTCGCATAAAACCCGCCCAAACTATTTAGCGCCTTGCCGGCCCCTTGTTCCGCCGCCTTGCGAAACCACAGCGCCGCCTGACCGTAGTCTTGAGCAACACCTTTGCCCTTGAGATAAAGCACGCCCAGGTCGTTTTGCGCCTTGACCTCGCCTTGCTGCGCCGCCTTGCGGTACCAAAGCGCCGCCTGGCCGTAGTCTTGGGTAACGCCTTTGCCCTGCGCATACAGCACGCCCAAGCTGAATTGGGCGTAGGGGTTTGCTTGTCGCGCCGCGGTCATCAATTTTTCAAAGGCTGCCTTGTTGCCCGATGCGGCATCTCGTTGAAGGGCGGCGGCCTGCTTTGTCGTCAAGCCGCTCCGCTCGGGAGTGCCCGCGCCCGGTTCTTCTTTTTCCTTGACGGTGGAGCCGGCAAGGTACTGATCCAGGGGTTGCAAACTGCCGGCACTGATGACTTGGCGAGTCAACGCCTGTCCGGCCTCGACTTCCTGGTTTGTCATGCTCCTGGCCAGCGACGAGCGGTTATTGCGCGCTTTATCCAGGCTGGAAGAATTCCGCGCAGCCGACAGGTTGAACAAGGCATAAGCCACGACCTTGTTCTTGGAAAGACCCAAACCCTGGGCGTAGTGCAAACCCAGGTTGCGCTGCGCTTGGGCGTTGCCCTGCTCGGCCGCCTTGCGAAACCACCGTACCGCTTGGCCGTAGTCTTGGGCAACGCCTTGACCTTTGCCATAGAGCGCGCCCAGACTATTTTGCGCCTGGACGTTGCCTTGCTCAGCCGCCTTGCGGAACCACTGCGCCGCCTGGCCGTAGTCTTGGGGAACACCTTGGCCAAGGTGATAAAGAATGCCCAAATTCCATTGTGCGTCCGGGTCTTCCTGCTGCGCTTCGGCCATCAGCTTTTTCAGGGCGGCTTTATCGCCCGAGGCGGCTTCTTCCCTAAGAGCACGGCTTTGCTCCTGCGTCAAGCTGGCCCAAGCCCAAGTGCCCGCCAATGCCCCCGACATGATGGCGCACGCCAGCACGGTGCGAACGATACGTTGCAAACATTTCATTGCAGTGGCCTTCACAAAATCTGCAAGCATGTTAACGACCGCCTGTACCGATGTAAATTTCGCCGATGCAAATTTCGATCCGTGGATGGGGGGGCTAAGGCGAATGGCACTTACTTTAGCTGGCGAGCATGAGCGCGTGGCACTTTGAGCCAAGGATATGGTTTGGGCCGTCGTTTGCGCACTCGTGGCTCGACACGCCCTGGTCGATGGCCGACCC
>JAITMV010000275.1 GCA_031277295.1 Burkholderiaceae bacterium
ACGATCCCGGCGCGGGCGTGCGGGCGCGGGCTTGGGCGGTCTGCGGCGTTGCAATCCTTGCCAATGACACGGGCCATTGGCTGCGAATTGCGCCTTGCAGCCCATCCCAATCCGCATCCCGCACACCTTACGCCGAGATCGTGAACACGTTCTAAAAGGGAAAGGGGGGCGTTTTTGTCTTGGGGCGGCCCGGCGACAAAAAAACCGGCTTTTTCACGTTCGCCAACCCAAGCGCCCAAGCCAGACGCTTGGGTCACGCGATCAGGACAGGTGCGCGTTGACCAGCTTGGTCATCTCGAACATCGATACCTGAGGCTTCTTGAAGATTTCCTTCAGCTTGGCGTCGGCATTGATGTTGCGTTTGTTGACCGAGTCTTGCAGCTTGTGGGTTTTGATATAGGCCCAGATCTTCTTGGTGACTTCGGTGCGCGGCATGGCCTTGGCGCCGATCACCGCGGCCAGCGCGGGGCTGGGGGTCATCGCCTTCATGAAGGCGGCGTTGGGGGTGCGCTTTTTGGCGGGAGCCTTCTTTGCCGGAGCCGCCTTTGGGGCAGCAGCTTTTTTGGCCGGCGCGGCCTTTTTTGCCGGCGCTTTTTTTGCCGGCGCCTTTTTCGCGGTGACTTTCTTTGCAGTTGCCATGATGGAAGATCCTTTGTGTTGGAGATGAGGAAACTCGCCAGCGCGACAGCATGAAGTACTGTGATCCAACTGGCTGACTGTGATGCTACTGGATAAATAGCACGCTTCCAAGGGAAAAATGCAGTTTGCCCCTCCCCGCTGTTGCTTTTTTTTACCGTTGCCCGGCGCTGGGCGCAATCGCCGGGCGCCGCCCGGTCGGCGATCATTTGCTTGGGCCGGCGAGCGGGCGCGTTGTGGCGGCATGAGCGGGCACAAGCGGATTTACATTCACACCCTCTCCGCTATGCTTCAACCATCGGCGCCGGCTGGTTGTTTCTTTTTTTCACTCGAAAGCCGAAAGTACACAGCATGACTTCAACCTCTTTTGCTACCTGCGATCTGTGCGATGCCCACGAAGGTGACACCAGCGGCGCCTTTCGCGTACTGCCGCCGGTGTTACCCGACTTTGGCGCGGCGCGCTCTTTTTTCGGTCCGGTGCATACACTGCGTTGCCCGCAGGACAACTCACTCGTGCGCGAGGCCGCCAACGCGCCCGGTCATGGCCGCGTCCTGGTCATCGACGGTGGCGGCTCGTTGCGGCACGCGCTGGTGGGCGGCAATCTGGCGCTGGCGGCGGCCCGAAACGGCTGGGCCGGGATCGTGGTTGACGGCTGCGTGCGCGACGTGGCTGAGTTGCGTGCCTGCGGCATCCCGATCCGCGCGTTGGCGCTGATGCCGCTGCGCACGCCTAAGCGCGGCGAAGGCCAAGCTGGCGAGCCGGTGCGCATTCAAGGCGTGTGGGTGCGCCCAGGCGACTGGCTGTACGCGGACGAAGACGGCATCGTGGTGGCCGAGCGGCAGTTGCTTTAGAGCCTGTTCATCCACATTGTCTTGCCGGTTTTTCTCCTTTGGGGGAAGGGATGGGGGCTGACGGCGTATCAAACAGGCTGGGGCGTTTTTGTGCCAACGCCATAGGCTTTCACCCCATGCCCCAAAGGGGGTGGGAGTTACAAACCAGCGCGTTTCGTCTCATGCGTCGCGGGTGGCGCGTCAGCGTTATGAACAACTAAGATGATTATTCCATGCCCGAGGTTATTCAACGCGCTTTACTGCTCGGCCTGCTGACGCTGCCTTGGCTTTGGCCGTATACCTACGGCCCTTCGGCGGGAGTCGAGCCGTATCTGGCGAGCGCCGCGCTAGCGGCCGTTGCGCTTGCCCTGTGGCCAGCGCGCGGCGCGGTCGGCGACGCGCGCGTGGCCGCCTGGGCGTGGCTGGCGGCGGCGCTGGCCAGCAGTCTCATCGCGCTGTTGCAGTATTTCGATTTAGAAACGCCGTTTTACCCCTGGATCAACATCGCCGAGCCGGGACGGGCGTTCGGCAATTTGCGACAACCCAATCAACTGGCGACGTTGCTGGTGATCGGGGCGCTGGCGTTGCGCGGTTTGGTGCAAGATGGGCGGCTGTCTTGGCGGCTGGCCGCTGGCTTGTGCGCGCTGCTGGTGGCGGCGCTGGCGGCAACCGCGTCGCGCGTGGGGCTGGTGGAATTATTGGCGTGCGGCGCGTTGCTGTCGTGGTGGGCGCGGGGCGCCAAACACGGGCGGCGGGCGGTGCTGGCGGTGGGCGGCGCGGCGGCCCTATACGCGCTGGCGGTGCTGGCGTTGCCTGTGCTGGCGCAGATGACCGAGGGGATCGTCGGGCGCGACATGGTCGAACGCCTGCGCACGGCCGAAAGCACCTGCGGCAGCCGGTTGATCCTGTACGACAACGTGCTGCACCTGATTGGCCTGAAACCGTGGACGGGCTGGGGTTGGGGCGAATTGGACTACGCGCACTACATCACCCTGTACGACGGTCCGCGTTTTTGCCACATTCTGGACAACGCACACAACCTACCGTTGCATTTGGCGGTGGAGTTGGGCGTGCCGGCGGCGCTGTTGGCCTGCGCGCTGGCGGCGTGGCTGATTTGGCGCGGCCAGCCGTGGGCTGAAGCGCAGCCGGCGCGTCAACTGGCTTGGGGCGTGCTGCTGGCAATCGGTATCCACAGCCTGGTGGAGTATCCGTTGTGGTACGGGCCATTCCAAATCGCGGTCGCGATCTGCGTCTGGCTGCTGTGGGCCACGCGCGCGGGCGCCGAGGCGCGGGCGCTGACGCCGCGCCCGTGGCCGCGCTTGACGGCGGCGGCGCTCATGCTATGCGCCATCGCCTACGCCGGTTGGGACTACCACCGCATCAGCCAGGTCTACCTGCCAGCCGAGCAGCGCAGCGTGGCCTACCGCGACAACCCGATGGCGCAAGCCCGCAAGTCCCGGCTGTATGCCGGCGCGGTGCGTTTTGCCGAGGTGAGCAGCCAGCCCGTCACACGTGACAATGCCGACTGGACGTTGCAAGCGGCATTGCAAGCGCTGCATTTTTCGCCCGAGCCGCGCGTGATCATCAAGGTCATCGAAAGCGCCACCTTGTTGGGCCAGGACGATCTGGCGCGGACGCACCTGGCGCGCTTTCGCGCCGCGTTCGCGCGTGAGCACCAGGCGTGGGCGGATACGCTCATGCCAAAGACCAGCGCCACGAGCGAACCAGACACCAGCCCGATGCCGCCTTAGAACGTGTTCACGATCTCGGCGTGAGGTGTGCGGGATGCGGATTGGGATGGGCTGCAAGGCGCAATCCGCAGCCAATGGCCCGTGTCATTGGCAAGGATTGCTTGCGCCGCAG
>JAITMV010000017.1 GCA_031277295.1 Burkholderiaceae bacterium
CCGGCGACGCCCAGGCGCAGCGGCGCGCTCACAAATCGAGCACCAAACGCTCGGACTTGGCGCGCGAGACGCAAATCATGATCTGCGCGTCCTTCTCGTCATCGAGCAACACCATGTCGCGGTGGTCGGCCTGGCCTTCGAGCAGCTTGGTGCGGCAGGTGCCGCAGGTGCCGCTTTCGCACGACGAAGGCGCGTCGCAACCGTGTTCGCGCATGGCTTCGAGGATCGACTTGCCCACCGGCACCTCGAACTCACGCCCGCTTTGGGCCAGCCGCACGGTAAAAGGTTTGTCGTCGGGCTTGACCTCGCCGCCTTCGTTGAAGCTCTCGAAATGCACGTTGCCGGACGACCAGTGCCCGGTCATGTCGCGCACCGCGTCCATTAATGGCCGTGGGCCGCAGCAGTAGACGTGGGCGATGTTCGGCTTTTCCAGCAGCGGCCACAAATCGAGTGATCGCGCCGGATCGCCATGATCGTGGTGAATCTTCACCAGGCGCGCCCACTCGCCGCTTTGCAATTCAGCCGCGAAGGCGGTGGTCTCGGGCGAGCGCGTCAGGTAAATCAGCTTCCAGGGCGCGGGGGGAAGCTCGCCAAAAGAGCGGATCATCGACAGCATCGGCGTAATGCCGATACCGCCGGCAATGAACAGGTAGGCGCGGGCGCCCGGCTCCAGAGGGAAAGCGTTTTCCGGCACTGACACGGGTAGTGTGCCGCCCACCTTCAGGTCACGGTGCATACTGAGCGAACCGCCCTTGCCGCCGTCTTCGCGCTTGACGGCGATGACGTAGCGCCACCGCTCGGCCGGGTCGTTGCACAGCGAATATTTGCGCAACGCGCCGTTGGGCGCCTGCACCTTGATGTGCGCGCCGGGGGTAAACGGCGGCAAGTCCGTGCCGTCGGGCAGCGCCAAATCGAAGGCGCGGATGTCGCCGGTCAGATCGTGGGTCTTGACCACGCGCAGCGGCATCGGCGTGTCAGCGTGGGTTTGCGCGCTCATGATCACTCGGGTTTCAAGCCGGCAATCTGTGCCGCCTTGGTGATCCGCTCCGACTCCGCCTTCATGGCCGCCGCCAACTCCTTGGGACCGCCAGGCGCGGGGTCAACCCCGGCCACGCGCAGCGGCTCGACCATGTTGGGCAGACGCACGGCCTTGGTGATTTCCTGGCTCAAGCGCTCCACCACCTCGGGCGGCGTGCCGGCCTTGGCCAGCACCACCACGGTAAAGGCGAAGTCGAAGCCGGGAATGCGCTCGGCCAGCGCCGGCACGTCGGGCGCAAGATCGGAGCGGCTGGCCGCATTGATGGCAATCAGCTTAGCCTGCTTGGACTTGACGAAGCCCATCAGCGCCGGCGGCGAGGCAAACAACATATCCACCTGCCCGCCAATCAGCGCCGGCATCGACGCGCCGCTGCCCTTGAACGGAATATGCGCGATGTCCAGCCCCAGGTCAACCTTCATGGCCTCGGCGGTCAGTTGATGGATGCTGCCCAGACCGGACGAGCCGTAATTCAACTCCCCCGGTTTGGCCTTGGCCAGCGCGATCAGCTCGTCCAGGGTATTGGCCTTGACGCCCGCATTGACCGCCAGGAAGAGCGGCGCCTTGCCCACCAGCGCGACCGGCGTGAAATCCTTCATCATGCTATAGCCGAACTTGCGCGTGATGTACGGCCCGATAGCCAACAGCGGACCATCGGTAAGCATCAAGGTATAGCCGTCGGGGGGCGCTTGCATGATCGTCGCCGTGGCCACCATCCCACTGGCGCCGGGACGGTTTTCCACCACGACAGGCTGGCCCAGCGGCTGGCCCAGCCGATCCGCCAGCAGCCGCGCCACCGTATCCGGCAAGCCGCCCGGCGCATAGGGAACGACGATCTTGATCGGTCTGGACGGAAAAGTCTCCGCCTGCGCGCTCAGGCTCAAGCCAAGCGCGGCGCTCGCAACGGCCAGCGCCGCCAGCCTCCACAGGAATTTGCCAAGCATGTTCAGTGTCCCGATGAATTAAATGGTGTAGGTTTCGTACGTTGCCGGATGAAAAATTTCTTCCACCGGCACCAGACGCGCGGACAGTCCTTGCGCGTGGTGGTGACGCACGAAAGTCTCCAGCGTGCGGCGGGCCAGCGCAACGCCGTAGGCCCAGTAATCCTCGCCCAGAGTCTCGCGCGCGGCCTTCAATTGCTCTTCGACAAACGGCAGCGTCACCTTGGTGGCCGAGGTATCCGACAACTGCTCGATGGCCGCCGCCTTGGACTGCGTGAACGCCTTCAGCACCGCGCCGGGCAGCCACGGGTGGCGCTCGGCCAACTCTTTGCGGATGGCCGCCACGTGCATGATCGGGAACACGCCGGTACGTTGGTAGTAATCCTTCGCCGCCGCGGTGGGGTCGTCGAACAGCCAGCCAATGTTGGGGTTGCGCGCCAGCACGTCCTTGCTCGGCGGGCGCGGCGCCATGAAGCCGTCGATGTCGCCGCGCTCCAGCAGTTGCGAGATCGTCATGCCCTCTGGGGCCGACTCTATGCGCACCTCCGGCGGCAGTTGCAGCTTGAGCTTCTCGGGCCGGCCAGGCGTGTCGATACCGCCTTGCACCCAGGTCACGTCCGCCGGTTTGACGCCATGATCGTCGGCCAGAATCGCGCGCGCCCAGACGTTGGCGGTCAACTGATACTCCGGCACGCCGATGCGCCGGCCCTTCAGGTCTTCCGGGCGCTTGATGCGGTCCTTGCGGACATACATCGCGGTATGCCGGAACGCCCGCGACAAAAACACCGGCACCGCGATGTACGGGCACTGCCCGCGCGAGTGCTTGACCAGATAGCTGGAAAAAGACAGCTCGGTAATGTCGAAGTCCATGCTGCGCATCGAGCGGAAGAACATCTCCTCCGGATTGAGCAGCATGAAAACCGGATCCACCCCGTCAATCAGCACCCGCCCGTCGAACAATGCGCGCGTGCGGTCGTAGTCGCCCATGGCGACCGACAGTTGCAG
>JAITMV010000104.1 GCA_031277295.1 Burkholderiaceae bacterium
AGCGCGCTTTTGCGGCATCCATTTCTTCAACCCGCCGCGCTACATGACGCTGGTGGAGTTGATTGCCACCCCGGACACCGGGGCGCGCGTGCTCGACGATCTGGAAACTTTTGTCACCAGCGCGCTCGGCAAGGGCGTGGTGCGCGCCAAGGACACGCCCAACTTCATCGCCAACCGCATCGGCACCGCTGGGCTGCTGGCCACCTTCAAGGAAGCCGAGAAGTTCGGCCTGACGCCCGAGGTGGTCGATGACCTGACTGGCAAGAAGCTGGGCCGGGCCAGTTCGGGCACCTTCCGCACCGCCGACGTGGTGGGGCTGGATACCCTGGCGCACGTCATCGCAACGATGCAGACCGCGCTGGACGAGCAGCGTGACCCGTTCTACCCCAACTTTGCCACGCCGCCGGTGCTGGCCAAGCTGATCGAGTTGGGCCACCTTGGTCAAAAAACCAAGGCCGGTTTTTACAAGAAGGCGGGCCGCGACATCCTGCGCTTCGACCTCGACGCCGAGGACTACGTGCCGACCGGCGAAAAGGCCGACGAGGTGTACGCGCGGATGCTCAAGCGCCCCGCGCCCGAACGCCTGAAGCTGCTGCGCGAAAGCCAGGGGCCGCAGGGTCAATTTCTTTGGGCGATTCTGCGCGACAGCTTTCACTATGCCGCCGTGCATCTGGCCGAGATCGCCGACAACGCGCGCGACGTCGACTTGGCAATGCGCCGGGGCTTCGGCATGAAGCAAGGCCCGTTCGAGTTGTGGCAGCAAGCGGGCTGGACGCAGGTCGCGCAGTGGATACAAGAAGACATCGACGCCGGCAAGGCGCTGTGCAAAGCGCCGCTGCCGCGCTGGGTATTCGAGGGGCCGGTGGCGCAAGCCGGTGGCGTGCATACGGCCGAAGGCTCATGGAGCGCCACCGACAACTGCTTCGTGCCGCCACGCCGCCTGCCGGTGCACGCGCGCCAGTTGTTTCCCGAGAGCGTGCTGGGCAGCGGCGCGGTTGATCCGATGCAGGCCGGCACTACCCTCAGTGATGAAGGCGAGGTGCGCGTCTGGACGCTCGATGGCGAGGTGCTGATCGCCACCCTGCACTCGAAGATGAACGCCATCAGCCCCGACGCCTGCGAAGCGCTGCTGGCCGCGCTCGAACTGGCCGAGCGCGATTACCAGGGGCTGGTGATCTGGTCGCCGGGCGATCAGTTCTCGGTCGGCGCCGATCTGCAAGCCACGCTGCCCGCGTTCGTCGTCGCCGGTATCGGCGCCATTGAAAGCGCCGAGCAACTGATGCAGCAAATGATGCTGCGCATCCGCTACGCCAGCGTGCCGGTGATCAGCGCCGTGCATGGACTGGCTCTGGGTGGCGGCTGCGAACTGGCGGTGTATTCGGCGCAGCGGGTGGCGGCGATGGAAAGCTACATCGGCCTGGTCGAAGTTGGCGTCGGCCTGGCGCCCGGCGCGGGCGGCCTGACCTACATCGCGCGCCGCGCCGCCGAACGCGCGCAGGCCAGTACCGGCGCCGACTTGCTGCCGTTCCTGACCGAAGGCTTTACCGCCGCCGCGATGGCCAAGGTCGGCACCAGCGTGCTGGAAAGCCGCCAACTCGGCTATCTGCTGGACAGCGACGTGATCGTGCCGCACAAGGACGAGGTGCTGTACGTCGCGCTGCAACAGGTGCGCGCGCTGTACCAGGCGGGCTGGCGCGCGCCGATGAAGCGGCTGTTCAAGGTCGCCGGACGCAGCGGCGCGGCCACCATCGGCGGTCAACTGATCAACATGCGCGAGGGCGGCTTCATCAGCGCGCACGACCTGCTGATCGCGCGCCACATCGCCCACGTCGTCACCGGCGGCGATGTCGATGCCGGCACCCTGGTCAGCGAGGACTACCTGATGGCGCTGGAACGCAAGGCGTTCTGCGCGCTGGTCGTGCACCCCAAGACGCAAGAGCGCATCATGGGGATGCTGTCCACCGGCAAGCCGGTGCGCAATTGACACTTATAGCTTCCCAGAGGGCTACCGTATGCATACATTTCCTTTTCACTGTCATTCCCGCGAAGGCGGGAATCCAAGGGCGTCTATTTCAAGCGCGGGATCGAAGATGCGCCCTTTGGATTCCCGCCTACGCGGGAATGACGAAGGGGACGGTTTTGCGTTGTGTGCATACGGTAGCTCGTTGAGGCAAGGAGATACTCCAAGGACACTGTCATGAAGCAACTCCAAGACGCCTACATCGTCGCCGCCACGCGCACCCCCATCGGGCGTTCGCACCGCGGCTATTTCCGCCACACCCGGCCCGACGATTTGCTGGCGGCCGCGCTCAAGGCCGCGCTGGCGCAAGCGCCGGGATTGGAGCCGCGGGCCATTGAAGACGTGGTGTGCGGCTGCGCCATTCCCGAGGCGCAGCAGGGGCTGAACGTGGCGCGCATCGGCGCCATGCTGGCGGGACTGCCGGCCAGCGTGGGTGGCATCACCGTCAACCGCTTTTGCGCTTCCGGCCTGTCGGCGGTGCAGATCGCCGCCGACCGCATCCGTGTCGGCGAAGCCCAGGTGATGATCGCCGCCGGCGTCGAAAGCATGAGCCTGGTGCCGATGATGGGTAACGCGCCGTCGCTGTCGCCGTCGATTTTCGAGGGCAACGTGGACGTCGGCATCGCCTACGGCATGGGGTTGACCGCCGAAAAAGTTGCCCAACAATGGAAAGTTTCGCGCGAGGCGCAGGACGTCTTCGCGCTGCAATCGCACCAGCGCGCGCTGGCGGCACAGCAGGCCGGTGAATTCACCGACGAGATCACGCCCATCGAGGTGGTGGAGCGCGGCGCCAGCCTGGAAACCGGCGACAGCGTCGAGCAGCGCCGCAGCGTCAACCTCGACGAAGGCCCGCGCGCTGATACCAGCCTGGAAGGACTGGCCAAGCTGCGCACCGTGTTCGCCGCGCGTGGCACAGTGACGGCGGGCAACAGTTCGCAGACTTCGGACGGCGCGGGCGCGCTGATCCTGGCCAGCGAGCAGGCGGTTCAGCGATTCGGCCTGAAGCCGCTGGCGCGCTTCGTCAGCTTTGCCAGCAAAGGCGTGCCGCCGGCCATCATGGGCATCGGCCCAATCGAGGCGATTCCCGCCGCACTGCGCGGCGCGGGCTTGCAACAGGACGCCCTGGATTGGATCGAACTGAACGAAGCCTTTGCCGCGCAGTCGCTGGCGGTGATGAATACCCTGGGCCTGGACCCGGCCAAGGTCAACCCGATGGGCGGCGCCATCGCGCTGGGCCACCCGCTGGGCGCCACCGGCGCCATTCGCTCAGCTACGGTGGTGCATGCGCTGCGCCGCAACAACCTGCGCTACGGCATGGTCACCATGTGCGTGGGCATGGGGCAGGGCGCGGCGGGGATTTTTGAGCGGGTCTGAATCAAGCGTGCGGCTCAACATTCCCCTAAAATTCGCCGGTTCGTCGCCACGGAGGTGTGGCAGAGTGGTCGATTGCACCGGTCTTGAAAACTTGTGCGCAGACAGGTGTGAAACTGAAGGAAAATGCAGTAAGAACAATGTGCTACGTCGTTATCTCTGGTGCCGAGGTGTGCGCCGAATAAGCATTTCGTAAGCACATCAAGAACACGGTGGGTTGGCCGAGCGGTTGAAGGCACTAGTCTTGAAAACTAGCAAGGGGGTGACCCCTTCCAGGGTTCGAATCCCTGACCCACCGCCACTCCTAGCGTGTCGCCCACACGCAGAACACAGCAAAGAGGGGACATGGCGACACTTCGGCTTAGGAACGCACATCAAAAAATAGAAGAAGTTCGTTCTCGACTGTTCCAACAGCGATGGGACACCGTCACTTGCGACGTTCATCAGCGCCTGCATGATTTGGGAAAGTTGATAGGCACTGACGCAGGCGACGAACTTCACCGGCATGTCGTGGTGAGTGCAGTCGCGGCACTCCAAACCTTCTATCGGGGCATGATTGTTTCCATCGTCGACTCAGGAGAAGAGTACAAAGCTCGCGCAGCGGAGAAGATCACCGAGAAGTTCTCGATGGAAGCTGCTCTCAGCTGGCTAAGTGGAAAGACGGGAACGTTCGGCGAGCTTATCGCTCACAGCGCGCCTTGCAACTCTGTCACCGACCTACTTTCACGGTTTGAAACCTTGTTGGCCTGCGATATGAGGCAGGCGCTCGCGGAAGCAATCAATCCATACGACCGCCGGAACGGCAAGGAGTCGCCCGAAAGGATAGTTCCGGACGTTGATCGCCTGATCTCCAGTCTTGAGAAGGTTTTTCGACTTCGTCACATATTCGCACACGAAGCTGCACCCTCACTGAAAGTCACAACGGAAGAATGCCGTGAGCTGCACGGTGCTGTGGCTCAGTGCGTAGAGGCGATGGATGCTGTGTTGTGGGCAACGGTATATCAACACCTGCCGCTGACCCAATACGAAATGAACATGCACACCCGGTCCGAAGTTCTTGAAGCTCGAAAGAAGCTGGCAAAAGCAATGCGCAAGGCGCTTTCAGACGCGCGGGCGGCGGGGTCGGCCGCGTGGCTTAGAAGGAATCATTTTGCGTGGATGCGCGCCACGATGGATTGGGCGCATGAGACATACGGCTCCCTTCAAGGCACCATGTGGCCCGCTGTAGGCGGCATGGACCTTGCGAAGGCGATTACGTCCCGCGCTGAGCAAGTCACTGGCTGGAACCGGAGCCAGAACCTCGAAGAGTCCTCCGAGTAAGCGTGATGACACACTGCTATTGCTCGCAATGGGCTAAAGCGCAGCCAGCTCTGGCAAGCGCGCCGCGACAGGCCGCGCAACAGTGTCGCCAGTACCTTGGCGGCGGCAGTGTGGTGATCGTGGCCTGTGCCGTCGGCTGCACTCACACAGTCGCGCAAACGACAACGGGCGACTGCAATGACCTCGCTGCGCTTGGGTGGCGCGCTTAAGCGGTGCATGACCTAGCAGGTCATTTCGTCATGCGCCGCCATTTTGTTATTCAGCCACACCCTGAGTTGGTTCTTCACCGCCCGGATCGATAGCCGACCCCAAAAAGAGATAAAGTGTCATATATGACACCCGACGCATCCCGTTTTTTGGAAAAAAAGGCCGAACTGCAAGCCCTCCATGATCATGCGCTGACCACCTTGTGCGCGGCGGCGCCTGAGCTGCTGGGCGGGGTCAAGCTGTGCGGCGGCACGGCCCTGTCGCGCTTTCACCTGCATCACCGGCTGAGTTTCGACCTGGACTTCTTCCATCCGCCTGGGTTCAACGCGCGGGATGCGTTGGCAAAGCTGAACGCTGGCCGCCTGCGTCTTGAGGATTTGCGGGTCACGCACGATGCGGTCAAGGCCGATCAGTTGCACTTTGTCCTCGTGACCGGTCGGGGCGACGTGATGGTGTCACTGGTGGAAGACATGTACGCCGATGTGTTTCCCCCGATCGAAAGCGGCCTGGCCTTTGGCGGCGTGAAGATCATGACCGAGGCCATCGAGGGGCTTTATCACCGCAAGCTGCGCACCATCGTCGGCTCGGTCGGCCAAGCGGCGCAGGCGCCCTCCGGCGGTCGCCAGACCGCGCGCGATTTGTTCGACCTGTACGTTCTGTCGATCACCACCCAGCCGCTGATGCCATTTATCGAGGGGCTGCCCTACATCTTTCCGATCCAGGCTTTCTACCAAGGGCTGGCCAACATGCCGTGGTTCGAGATCACCGCCGAACTGGAGGTTATGACCCCCGCCCCCGAGTGGCGAGACGGATGCGATGTCAGCCTGCTGCAAAAGCACCTCTACGCGCAACTCGGAATGATTGAGCTTTCCGACGAAGACGGACAGGACGAAGGCGATCAAGGTTGAAGGAGCGGCGTCGAAATGACGATGATCCACCAAGCGTCCCTTGACAAATCATGGGAAAACATCGCGCGCAGAGCCTTCTGGAGCAGCGAAATGCCTTTGCAACGGTGGCGCGAGGGGATTCTCGCCGGCCATCGCTCATTTCTGTCCGACTCCATCCGGTACATGTCGGCGCGCAACTTCGTGCGCTTTCTCGGGCGCGAGACATTTGTCGATCAGTGGCCGCTGATTCGCCGGCATGTGCCGCCGGAGCTGGTGCATGAAGCGGCGCCGCTGGACGCGCTGTGGAGCTGGCACCGCAGCGGCACTTTCAATCTGCGCCCCGAATCGGCGCTGGCACGGTGGCCGGGGCGTCGGCGGGCGCTGTTCGATCAGGTGGTGCGCGAGCCGGGCATTTCGATTTACCGCGCCGCCAAGCAGGCCCACATGCCGTATCGCCGAGCCTACGATCACGTTCAGGCCCTGAGCCGGCAAGGGCTGATCCGCACCCGCGTGGGCAACGGCCCGCGCAAGCAAACACGGCTATATAGCTTTTGATGTCAATCCAGACGGAGATCGTCG
Source organism: Burkholderiaceae bacterium (assembly GCA_031277295.1). Taxonomy (GTDB): domain Bacteria; phylum Pseudomonadota; class Gammaproteobacteria; order Burkholderiales; family Burkholderiaceae_C; genus Ottowia. The sequence continues at coordinate 6,385 of JAITMV010000104.1, forward strand.
ATCAAGCGGTCGGCTACCGCTTCTTCCGCAATCGCCAGTCCATGCCGATGCATCGCTGGCGCCAGTTGCGGGTCCCAGTCGGCCGTGGTGGTGTCCGATGCGCTCAAATCACGCGGCCTGTGCGGGGCTTGGTGCGCGGCGGTTTGGTAGTCTTCGGCGCGCATCCGCCAGGGTTGGGCCGGCCAACGGCGGAGTACGAAATTGGCGATTTGCAGGCCGGGCCAGTCGAAATCACCGTGGTAGTGCAGGTGCGCGCCGGCTTGGGTCAGTTGATCGAGCAGGGTGCGTTGCGCCGCGGCCGGCATACCATCGGTGCAAACCAGGGGAGCGCAGCGCGCACCCAGGCGGTCGGCGGCGATGGCCAGCAGGTTGGGGTTTTCGCAGACGTGGATGGCGCGACCGGCGACGGCCCATGCCGGTGGTGCGCGCAACAACTGGCGCAGCGACAGGTAACACGGCTCGCCCGGCGCGAGCGGCCCTGCGGCGGTCGGCGGCAGGTTCAGCGCCAGCGCGGGCCGCGCCAGTTCATTGACCAGCACGCCGGCCCGCGCCCAGATGTCGCGCACGCGTTCGCCGGTGGTTGGCGCTTGCGCGCCGGCCGACTCCGCTTGCAAAGCGGAGTTCTCGCTGTGGCGCCATGCCGCCAGAACCAGGCTGGCCACCGGCTGACTGGCATCCAGCGCATGCGCATTGCCGAGCGCTTGGGCGGCCAGTTGGGCGCGCGCCAGTCCCTGCGTGGGCAAATGGCGCAGCACGGCGTCGGCTTGCGCGAGCAGGGTGTCGGCCTGTGCGGCGTTCCGTCGGGTCAGGCGTTTGAGCAAGGCCGCAGCGGCAGGCGTTTGCAGCCAGGCATGCAGACGTGTGTCGCGCCGCGGCTGCTGGATCACGGCCGACCATGACTGCTGATGGGCTTGGCGCTCGGCGACGCGGTCGATGATCGGGCCATCCAGCCGTTCCAGCGCCTGACGCAGCGAATCACACACGCCAGCGCTCCGCAAGGCGGCGTCGATGCGGGCGATATCGATGCGGGCCGAGCGCGCCGTGCTGACGGGGCGCCCGGCCAGCAAGGCCAGCGCCTCGCGCTCGGCGGCAGCGAGTTGGCTCAGGCTCAGGTGCTGGCCGGGGTCTTCGGCGCTACGCCGCTCGAAGTGGCGGCGCAGGCGCTGGCGCAGCGCGGCCAGGGCGGGGCCGCCGAGCAGGCGTTCGAGTCGTGCGTCGGGGTGGATCATTCTGGCGGCGGAAAGCGGCGATCCGGGTCGGTCTCGGGCCGGCGGGCGCGGCCGTCCCAAGTCCAGCGGGAGACATGTACGGCGTCGATGCCTTCGCGCCGCTGCAATTGCGCGATTGCCACGCCGGGCAGTTCGGCGTAGCAGGCCCATTCGCGTTCGCTGGTGATGACGAAGTCGAGGTCGAACTCGCGGATCAGCCCCATGCAGTGGGCGCGGGCCGCGTCGTCGATGCCCGCAAAGGCTTCGTCCAGCAGCACCAGGCGCGGCGCATGGGCGGTATCGGCCTGGCTGTAGAAGCTGGAGACGGCGGCGAACAAGGGCACGGTCAGCCCAAGCGCGCGCTCGCCGCTGGAGGCCGGGCCGATGAGCGGACGCCACTGCCCATCTTGCCAGCGCCGCACCCGGAAGCGGTGCCAGCGGCGGTAATCCAGCGCGCGCGCCAGTTGCTCCAGCAAGCTGCCGCCCTGGTCGGCGTCGGCACGGCTGCGCTCGGCGGCAATGCGTTGTTGCAGCATGGCGCCGATCACGCGGCGGTCTTCGGCGCTCCAGACATCCGGGCTGGCGTTGAGCAGTTGGCGCCGCGCGGCGGCCAGGCCCACCGGCGCGCCTTCCGCGCCTTCCGGCAGGGTTTCCCAATCCAGGCGAAAGCGCACGCCGGTGGAGGTGGGGCGCTTTTGCAGTTCGGTGTTGATGGCGTTGATCTGATGCTCGGCATCGCGCAGCAGCCGCTGCACCGCGCTGGCGATTTCGGCCTGCAGGTGGTTTTCCAGCACCCCGCGCTCACCCGCGGTGAGCAGTTCACGGCGCTGGGCAATCTCGCTGGCCAGGCGCGGCGCCAACTGGTCTGGCCGCTCGGGACGGTTCTGGTAAACGATGCTCACGACCAGCCCATAGTCGCTGGTTTCGGCCTGGGCTTGGTGGCTCAGGGTGGCGAGCGCGCGGCCCAGTTCGGTGTAGTCCTGTGAAACCTGGCTTTGCACGCGGCTCCAGGCTTCGTCATCGGCCTTGATGTCGATCAGGGCCTGCTCGGCGCGGCGGGCCAGCGTCAGCGCGGGTTCGATGGTCCAGGGCGCGTTCAGCGGCGGCAGTTCGGCATCCGGCCAGGCGGCAAGCAGCAGGCCGGTGGCCGCGAAGCCCTGCAATTGCACGATGGCGGCCTGGCGCGCGACGGTGCGTTGCTCCAGCGCGGCTTGGGCGTCCTCGGTTTTTTGCTCGGCCCTGGCACAAGCTTGGCCGGCCTTGTGCGAGGCTTCGTTGCAGTGTTTGAGTTCGGCTTCGCCCTGCTCGACCGCGGCGCGGGCAGCGGCCAGCCGTTGCAGGATTTCTTGCGCCTGGGCGCCGACCGATTCTTGCAGCGTCGCCCAATACATGGCGGCCTGTTCGGCTTGCAGCGCGCGCTGCGCGGCTTGTTCACTGGCCTGTTGCAGGTCGCCGAAAGCGCGTTGTTCGCGCTGCTGTTGCCCAGTCTGCTCAGTTACCGCATCACGGTATTCGCGCGCCGACGCGGCCAGTGTGGGCAAGGTTTCGGCCAGGGTCTGTAGCGTCCGTGCGAGGGCTTGCAAAGCCTCGCGCGTATCGGGCAACGCCATGTCCTGGGCGTCGCGCGCCAAGTGCTGCCGCGCGCTGGCTTCGTGTTCCGCCGCGCTGCGCAACTGCTGCGCGGCCTGCTCCAGGCGTTGGCGCGCAAGCGTGAACTCGCGCGCCGCCGCCGCGGCTTGAAGATGGGCGGTGCGCAGGTTTTCGTCCGCCGGGGCCGACTGCCATTCGGTTGCGGCCTGGCGCTGATCTTGCTCCCACTGCGCCAGCGCCTGCCGCCATGCGGCTTGTGCCCGCGCCAATTCATCCAGGCGGACGGCGATCTCGCGCAAGCGCCGCATCCGGGCGGCGGCGCGCGCCGCGTAGCCGATGAATTCAGCGCCCGGTTTGTGCCAGGCGCCCGCCAATGCACCAAGCCGGAAGCGGCCGTCGGGCGCCATCCAGGCTTCGGCGTCACCGTCATCGACAGGGCCGCAAGCCACGCCTTCGAGCAGCCGTTGCACCACGGCCGGGGCGACTGGCGGCGCGGCCCCTTCGTCCGCCGCTCGCAGCCAGGCCGCCAGCGACGAAGGTTGCGACGGCCGCGCCAGCCATTGCGTATCGTGCAGCGGCTGGCCGTCGGCTGCTTGTCGCAGCGCGCCATCGGGCATCACCCAGGCGTCGAGCAGGCCGGCGGCTTGTAGCGCGGCTTCGAGGCCGGCGCGTTCGCCATCAGGCGTGCCGGGCATGAAATCGATCAACTGCCACAGCGGCGCGCCGGGTCGATCTGCACGCACACCGGCGGCGCGCCAATGCGGCGGCACGGGTTCGGCGTCCTCGCCGCGTTCCAGCCGCTGGCGTTCGGCCTGCAATGCGGCCTGTTCTTCATCGAGCGCACGGCGTTCGTGCTGCAATCGGGCATGGCGCTCGGCCAGTGTGTGCGCGGCGGTCTGTTGGGCTTGATGTAATGCGGCGCGGGCCGGGTTCTCGCCTTGCAAGCTGGCGGCCCAGACTGCCAGGGCTTCGAGCAGAGCGCCCGCATCGGCCACCTGAAGCTGGCGCAGGTTGTCCAGATGGCGCTGCCACGCCTCGCCCAGCGCGTGCGCCTGCTGTTCGACCGCGGCATCGGATTCGGCGCGTCGCGCGGCGGCGGCCTCGGCTTCGTCCTGGCGCTCGTCGTGCAGCGACTGCGCGCGCTCGCGCTCCCGCGCCGCCTGCTCAGCATCGTCGCAGCGGCGCTGCAATAGCGCGACCTGTTCGCCGCGCGCGCGGGCGGCGCCGCGCAAGTCCTGCTGCGCGGTCTCCAGCGCCAATGCCGATAGCGCGGCGATGTTGGCGGCCTGGGCATCACCCAGCGGGCTGGCCTGCCATGCCTGGGTCAAACCCGTTTGCTGGGTCAGTTGCCCGGTTTCGGCCCGCGCCGTGGTCAGGGCGTGGGTCGTGGCGGCAACGCGCTGGGCGCGCTCCTGACTGGACTGCTGTTCGTGCGCAAGCCGCGACTGCGCTTCGCCGCGCGCGCGCTCGGCTTGCTGGGCTTCGTCCTGGCGCTGCCTGGCATCGCGGCCGGCTTGTTCCAGTTGCCGGGCGCTGGCCATTGCCGGATCGGCCTGTAGCGTATCCACGCGGGTGCGGCTGGCGGCCAAGGCGGTTTCGGCGTGCTGGTAAGCCTGGCTCGCCCGCGCGTGCTCGCCTCGTGCTTGCTCCAGTTCGGCTTTGCCCTGATTCAGTTCCCGGCTGGCGTTGTCGAAACTGGTTTGCGCGCCGCGCAGGCTGGCGGACTGACGCCGGGCCTGAATGGCGGCGTAGCGCCGGTAGCGCTGGTTGAACTGGCTGATGGCGCGCTCCAGCGCCTCATATTCCTCCAGTTCACGGCGGTATTCCTCCAACTGGTTCAGCGCATCGGCCACGTCGGTCAACAGGTCGGTGGACATCGGCGGCAGGGCTTCGGTCAGCGCGCTGGACAGGCTGGATTCATCCGGCTTTTTGGACAGTTGCGGCTGACGCAACTGAATCAGCGTGTCCATCAGCGCGGCGTAGCGTGCCTCGCCGAGATGGAACAGCCGCTCGTCCACCGCGCGGCGGTAGGCCGTGGCGGTATCGAAGACCCGGCCTGCATGGGCCTGAAGAGCATCGCGCAGCCGCTCGCGCGTCAGCACCACCCGCTGCGGACTGATCAGCCACATATCCTGGCCGATGCGCGCCTGCTCCAGCAGAAAAAACCAACTGTCGATTTGCGCTCGCCCGGCGGCAGCCGCCAGACCGCAGCCCAGCGTAAGGTAATGCGCCCGCCCATCTTCGCCCAAGCGACCAAATTCGACCCAGGCATAGCCCATGCGCCGCTCATGGCGGCCAAGCAGCAGATTCCAGGCCATCTTCTTGCCCGGATCGCCATCCGGTTCGACGCGCGAAGGCTTCAGTTGGGCGTCAAACAGCAAGGGCAAAGTCAATGACAACACCTTGGACTTGCCGGTGCCGTTATTGCCGCGCAAGAGCAAATGACCATCGCGAAACCAGAACTCTTCGCTGTCGTAATGAAACAGCTCCACCAACCCCAGGCGCAACGGTTGCCAACGGGACAGGCGAGGCTCGGGCAGTGCGGCGGGCGGCGTTTCAGTCATCAGAGATCGTCGAACAAGGAGGCGGAAGATGCCGCCACTGTGGTGGTGCGCAGGTCGGCTTGGCCCAGCGCGAAACGCGCCAGCGCTGGCAGCGGCTGCGCGCGCCCGGCATCCAGGGCAATGAGTTGCAGTTGCTGCAACTGTTGCAGCGCGGTGCGGGCCAATTCCTGCTCGGAGCCGGGTTCACGCGCCGACTTGCGCCAAAAACGGCCATAGCGCTCGCGCGCCGCGGCCAGAAAGGCGGCCACCTCGTCCAGGCCGGCAGGCTCGGAGCGCGCCGCCAGGAACTCGGCCGCCAGCAGCGTGGCATGCGCCTGCGTGCCTTCGGCGGGCATGGCCAGGTCGGTCAACTGGCCGTCTTCATCCACCAGGGCAAGCCCCTCGGCGCGCTGCTCGGCAGCCAGTCCGGTGGCTTCGCACAGACGGCTTGCCATGGCGCCGCGCTGGTTGATGAAGTAGGCGCGCCGCGCCTCGTCCAGGGTATGCAGATAGACCACCGGATCGTCCAGCAAGCGGCGCGCCAGATGGTGGCGCAGCGCGGTACGCTGTGCCTCGTCGCTGTCGGGCACGTATTCGGCGACCAGGGACCAAAGACGCTCTTGCAGCGTGATCGGCGCCTGCTCAGCAGGCCAGGTGGAGGGGCCGCGCACGGCGGCCAGCAGACTGGCCAGCACGCGCCGCTGCACGTCGTAGAGTGCGTCGCCGCCCTCGGCGGAGATGACGCCGCCGTGCACGAAGCTCTCCTCATCGCCAGCTACCCGCCGCAGTACGCCCCACTGCAGCAGGCTGCGGCAGACGGCCACCAGTTCACGGCGTTCGTGGACGGCGGTGAGCGCGAAGCGAAAACCACGCGACTCCAGCGCCGGGTCGGCTGCCAGCAGCAACAGCCGCTCGCCCAGCACGCGCAGGGTGATCTGCGCCTCGGCGCGCTCCAGCGCCGCGCAGGCCAGGCACAGCAACACATAGCGCCGACGGTCGTAGCCCGGCAAGCCGCGGCTGGCGTCATGCACATCGCCTGGGCGTTTGTAAAGCCGGGCGCAGTCACGCTCGATGCGCAGCGTCCAGCCCGTCTCGCGGGCGAACCAGGCACGCAGATCGTCGGCATGGCGGCGCACGGCGGCGAAGTCTTCGTGCGCGGGCGTCATCAACGGCGTCATCAACAGCGCGCGCAGCGCCTGGGTGCGCTCGTCGTCCCGGTGCCGGTTTTGCTGGCGGGCGATGCCGCGGGCGTCGGTCATCTCAGTTGTCCATGCCGCTCACGCGCCACCCGTGACGCATGAAACTAAGCGCACCGCCTCGCCACCGTCATTCCCGCGAAGGCGGGAATCCAAGGAGGCTTCCTCAAGAACCGGCGCAAGACCAAACGCCCCTGGATTCCCGCCTGCGCGGGAATGACGAAGGGGAAATCGCGCAGCGCGCGGGGAAAGGCGTAGATCCAGTTTCACTTCAGCGCGGTAATGGTGATCTGGTGATCGCGCCCCGCGAAGACACCGGCGGGGGTGGTGATTTCGGCCCGGCTGTCCGCCTCCAGTGGTTGCAGGCGGATGCGCAGCAGGCCATCGCCGCTTTGCAGCTCAACCGTTTCGGCGGGAGAGTTTTGCGCCGCCAGGGCTTCGCCCAGCAGCGACAGGAACAGGGAGAAGGCATGGCTGTCCAAAACGCCAAGTTCCGACAACCGGGTCGCTTGCCCCGTGGCCAGGCGCTGGCGGGCGGCTTCGATCTGGGCGTGTTCCTCCCGCAGTTGCGCGGCCAGCAGGCGGCGTTCGTCATCGCGCTGCCGCACCCGCGGCATGGCGCCGCGCGGCGCGGCTTCGCCGTATTCGCGCAGGCGGGGATGAATCCGCAGCGGCGGCGCTTCGGCCCAGGGGGTGTTGGCGGGCAATTCCGGCGTGCCCTCCGGCAGTGCCGGGTTCAGCGCGAAATGTCGCGCCGGGTTCAGCGCGAAAGCGGCGCGCGCCAGGCAATGGGCTTCATCATCGCTGGCGCAGGCGGCAAACCAGCCGGCCAACATGCGGAAATCGGCCGAGCGGTCGCTGCGTCCGCCGCGGCGCTCGTTCAGCGCGGCGATGGCGGCCAGCAACTGGGGGATGGCCGCACGCGCTTTCGAGCGCAGCAACTCGGCCTGCGGCGGCTCATGGCCATGCGCCACGAACCAGCGGCGCAGGCCGCGCCAGCGCTCGCGCCAAACTTGCCAGCCGCGCGCGTTGGCGTCCAGTTGCTCGGCCTCGCCGCCGGGCGCGCTGTCGCGGGCTTCGCGCTGCGCGGCCTGCCATAGCAGCGGGTCGATGCGCGGCGACAAGGACTCGATGCGCTGCGCGATGCCGCCGGAGCGGTTGACCAGATCGCCGATGAAACGCTCCAGGTAATCGATCAGACGGCGCTTGTAGGCCATCACCGCGTCGGCTTGCGCCCGCTGGAGTTCGAGGCCGCGGCCAATACCGGCCATGAATGCTTGCGCGTTGTCAGCCAGGCTCTCGAACACCCGCACCAGGTCGCGCAGCGCGGCATGGACCTTGGCGGCATCGGGCATGGCTTGGTCGGCCAGCGCCTGCAAAGTCTGCAACTGGGCACTGATGTCCTCCAGCGCCACGGTCTGCAACTCGGCGCGGCGCTGGAGCGTGCGCGCAAACACGGCCAATGCGGCTTCGACGGCTTCACCGCCCTGCGATAGACGGTAGAGAAAGCGCGCGCGGTAAAAGTCGTTGAGGCTGGCCACACGCGCGGTATCGGGCTGCGATTCCAGATTGCCCCACTCGGTGAGTTGGGCCAACGCGGCCTGCACCTCCTCGATACGCGGCGTTTGCGCCCCCCAATCACCTTCGGCCAGCACCTCGTCCGGCCGCAGGTGCAGGCGGAACTGGCGCTTGGCGGCGGCAAAGACTTCCATCACGCAGCGATAAAACGCCGCCTTCTCCGCGCTAACGTGACTAAACAGATTGGCCTGTGCAGTGATGGGAAATGCGGCCATGCTGGAACCGGAAATATCACCCGTGGCGCGGCTTGGCGAACCTCTTGGTTCGCGCACGCTTGGCGGAAAAGACAGTGATTGAAACGCCAAACGCGACCGAAAATGGCCCGTCATTGTATGGCGGCATCGGTCCATGGCGGCCAGGAACCCAGATCACTCGGCGACAATCAACGGCATGAATACCTTGGCTGCCCCAAACCCCGCAACCGAGCCGCGCCTGACCAGCCTGTCGCACGGCGGCGGCTGCGGCTGCAAGATTGCGCCTGGCGTGCTGTCGTCCATCTTGCGTGGCAGCGCGCGGATGCCATTGCCACCGGAGTTGCTGGTGGGCATCGAAACCTCCGACGACGCCGCTGTTTATCGACTCAACGCCAACCAAGCGCTGGTGGCGACGACTGACTTCTTCATGCCGATTGTGGACGACCCGTTCGACTTTGGCCGCATCGCCGCCGCCAACGCCCTGAGCGACGTGTATGCGATGGGCGGCACGCCGATCATGGCGCTGGCGCTGGTCGGGATGCCGGTCAACGTGCTGTCCACCGACACCATTGCCCGCATTCTGGACGGCGGCGCCAGCGTCTGCCGCGCCGCCGGCATACCGATTGCGGGCGGCCACAGCATCGACTCGGTGGAGCCGATCTATGGCCTGGTCGCGCTCGGTTTGGTACACCCGGATCGCGTGCGGCGCAACAGCGGTACGCGCGTGGGCGACGCACTGGTGCTGGGCAAACCCATCGGCGTCGGCGTGCTGTCGGCGGCGCTGAAAAAAGACGCGCTGCCCGAAGGCGGCTACGACCGCATGATTGCCGCCACCACGCAATTGAACACGGCCGGTCCCGATCTGGCGGCGCTGCCAGGCGTACATGCGATGACCGACGTCACCGGCTTCGCCCTGGCCGGCCATGCGCTGGAACTGGCGCGCGGCGCGGAAGTCACGCTGCGCATCGACTGGCCTGCCGTACCGCTGTTGCCCGGCGCGCTCGGGCGGGCGGCGCGCGGCATCGTCACCGGCGCGTCGGCGCGCAACTGGGCTGCTTACGGTCACGAAGTGGCGCTACCCGCCCAGTTCGATACCGCCGACCGCGCCCTGCTGACCGACCCGCAAACCAGCGGCGGCCTGTTGGTCGCCTGCGCGCCCGAGGCGCTGGACGCGGTGCGCGCCACCTTCGCACGCCACGGCTTTACCCACGCTGCCGTGGTGGGTCGCGCGACGCCGCGAGCAGCGACGGCGTTGGTAGTGCGTTAAGGTGACCCCTCATGCAGTCCCTGCGGATGAGCGCTGCTTTAGTTTGGGATGGGCTGCAAGGCGCGAAGCGCCTCACAAAAACCGATCCAGCAATTTGCGGCTATGCCGGTCCATCGCGCTCAGATCACGAATCAGGTACTGCACGCCGTGGGCGTCGTTGACGATCAGCAAGTTGAGGCTGAGGCGGCGGATGTCTTCTTCGCCCTTGAGCACGAAACTCGTCGATCCGCGGTCGGTTTCCACCTCCCATGTACTAGGCGTAGCGAAGCTGCTAACGCTCTTGACTCGTAGCAAACGCGGCAGGAATTCGCGCTGCTCCAGCGCCTCGGACAGCAGCGCGCGGTTTGCTTCGTCCAATGCCGACAGATTCGGCATCCATGCCAATTCGTGACCGTCGCCATCGACGATGGCGATGCCTTGGTCGGGTGCGGAAATGGGGAATGCGCGCACGACCGCCACGTTGGCATGTTCTTGGCCTTGGGAGTCGGTCAGTACCAGACGCCCGAAGGCGTCGCGCCGCAGATCGAACGCGGAGCAAGCGCGATTCACGGATGGACCTCCTTCAGCGCCGCCTCGTCTACCGGCAGCATCCGTTCGCGCTCGGCCTGTTCCTGTCGCGCTTGCGCTTGGTACAAGCGCCAGTAGGCGCCGCGCTGGGCGATGAGCTGCTGATGCGTGCCTTCTTCCACCTTCAGCCCCTTATCCAGCACCACCAGACGGTTGGCTTTGCGCAGGGTGGACAAGCGGTGCGCGATGGCGATAGTGGTGCGCCCATGTACCAGATTGTCGAGCGCCTTCTGAATTTCGCGCTCGGTTTCGGTATCCACCGAGGCGGTGGCTTCGTCCAGTATCAAGATACGCGGGTCGATCAGCAGTGCGCGGGCAATGCTGATGCGCTGGCGCTCGCCGCCTGACAAGCCTTGGCCGCGCTCGCCCACCAGCGAGTCGTAGCCCTGCGGCAGGCGCAAGATGAACTCGTGCGCATGCGCGGCGCGGGCAGCGGCGATGATTTCCTCGCGCGTGGCCTCGGGTTTGCCGTAGGCGATGTTTTCGGCGATGGTGCCGAAAAACAGAAACGGCTCTTGCAGCACCAGACCGATGTGACGCCGCCAGTCGGCCACGCGCACTTGGCGCAGGTCCACGCCATCGATCATGATCGCGCCCTCGGTCACGTCGTAGAAGCGGCAGATCAAGTTGACCACCGTGCTCTTGCCCGAACCGCTGTGCCCGACCAGTCCGATCATTTCGCCCGGTTCAATCGCCAGGTTCAAATCCCGCAGCACCGAGCGGTTGCCGTAACGCATGGCGGCGCCGCGCATCTCAATGCGGCCTTGCACGCCCGTTAGCGCTACCGGATTTTTCGGCTCCGGCACGCTGGAGACGTGGTCGAGGATTTCAAAAATGCGCTTGGTCGCCGAGGCCGCTTTTTGCGTCACCGAAACGATGCGGCTCATCGAATCCAGCCGGGTGTAAAAACGTCCGATGTAGGCCAAGAACGCGGTCAGCACGCCGACGGTGATCTGCTTGCGGCTGACCAGCCAAATGCCGGCTGCCCACACCACCAGCAGGCCGATCTCGGTCAGCAAGGTAACGGTAGGCGAAAACAGCGACCACAGGCGGTTGAGGCGGTTGTTGGCGATCAGGTTGTGGCGATTGGCTTCCTTGAAGCGTTGGGCCTCGCGCCCCTCTTGCGCGAACGCCTTCACCACGCGGATGCCGGGTATGGTGTCGGCAAGCACATTGGTGACTTCGGACCAGACGCGAGCCATTTTCTCGAAGCCGGTACGCAAGCGGTCGCGCACCTGGTGAATCATCCAGCCGATGATCGGCAGCGGCACCAACGTCACCAGCGCCAATGCGGGATCGATGGAAAACAGAATCACCGCTGTCATGGCGATCATCAGCACATCAGTGGCAAAGTCCAGCAGATGCAGCGACAGGAATACGTTGATGCGGTCGGTTTCACTGCCGATGCGCGCCATCAGGTCGCCGGTGCGTCGTCCGCCAAAATATTCCAGCGAAAGTTTAAGCAAATGTTCGTAAGTGGTCGTGCGCAAGTCGGCGCCGATACGTTCCGATACCCATGCCAGGATGTACGTTTTGGCCCAGCCCAGCCCCCAGGCCAGCAGCGCCGAACCAAGCAGCCCGGCCAACAACCAGCCGACCAGGGCGACATTGATCGGTTGTCCGTTCTGGAACGGGATCAGTACTCTGTCCATCAACGGCATGGTCAGGTAAGGCGGCACCAGCGTCGCGGCGGTCGCCGCCAGCGTCAAAACGAAGCCAACCAACAACAGCCCGCGGTACGGATGGGCGAATCGCCACAAACGCAGTAGTGTCCAGGTGGAAGGAGGTTTGTTTTGACCAGAAACCTGCACTTCTTCATGGGTGTGCGCAAACTCGTCGTCTTGAATTTGTGCTGTCAAGGTACCTGAGACTGCGGCTAGCGCCTGCTCGAATCGCGCCAGCAGCTTCAGTGCCGCGGAGTTGCGGCCCAGGGTATAGCGCCAGACGGCCAACTGGCCCGTGGCGTCTTGCAATTGCAGTGCGCCAACACCGGCATGGTCATAATGCGTCAGCGCCAGACCAGATTGAATATCCCAGCTTCGCCACGTTGTTTCACTTGGAAACCTCGCAATAACTTGTCTGTTTGTAACTGCAACCAGGCCATCGGCAAAGCGCAGATTGTGGTCCAAGTCAACGCTCAGCACGGCCAGAACGTTTTCTGAAGGTTGCAATGGCGCCCCCGTCAAAGCCGTCGGCGGCAAGGTCGATTCGGCGGCGGTAAACGTGGGGGAAGTCGCAGGCGGCATGGATTTTGAATTAACGGCGGAAGCGGCTAAGCCGACGCGTTTTTGATTTAAACGCATCGGCCCGGCTTGCCGAGGACAACCAGCACGGAAAGAGAGCACACGCCATATGAGGCGAATCGACCAGCATCAGCCCGGTTTGGCAAGCGGTGGCGGATTGTATTCATCCCCTTTTGCGACAACGACTGAACAGGCTTCGACGTCAGCCGCGCGGCCGGCGAGCGTTTTTCCTGACATCGTCATCCGCGGCATGAGTTGGCTGCGTGGCCCCAACATCTGGACCTATCGTTCCGTGGTCGAAGCGGTGATGGACATCGGCGCGCTGGAAGACTACCCCTCCAACACACTGCCTGGTTTTTACGAGCGTCTGACTGCCTGGCTGCCTGGCCTGATCGAGCACCGTTGCAGCGTTGGTCGTCGTGGCGGCTTTTTAATGCGTTTGCGTGATGGCACTTGGTCAGGCCACATCATCGAACACGTGGCGTTGGAGTTGCAAACGCAGGCCGGCATGAAGACCGGTTTCGGCAAAGCCCGTGAAACGCACGAGCGCGGCGTTTACAAGGTGGTCATTCGTTCCTTCGACGAGATCATTGGCAAGCTGGCGCTCGAGTCGGCGCGTGATCTGGTCATGGCGGCCATCAACGGTCGGTCTTACGACACGGCTGCCGTTATTGCCCGGCTGACCGATTTGGTCGACCGCCGCTGTCTCGGCCCCAGTACGGCCTGCATTGTCGATGTCGCTGGCGAGCGCGGGATTCCCGCCATTCGTCTGAACGAAGGCAACCTGGTGCAACTCGGCTACGGCGTGGCCCAACACCGTATCTGGACTGCGGAAACCGACCGCACCAGCGCTATCGCCGAAGGCATTGCGCGCGATAAAAATCTGACCAAGCAATTGTTGTCGGATGCCGGCGTGCCGGTGCCCGAGGGCCGCACGGTGGAAAGCGCCGAAGCCGCTTGGGAAGCCGCCGAGGACATCGGTATGCCGGTGGCGGTCAAGCCTTCAAGCGGCACCCATGCGCGTGGCGTCTCGCTCAATCTGAGCACGCGGGAGGAGGTGCTGAACGCCTTTGCCGTGGCCGAGAAGGAAGACCCCGAAGTCATTGTCGAGCGCTTCATTCCCGGTCTGGAGCATCGCCTGCTAGTGGTCGGCGGCAAGGTGGCGGCGGCCACGCGCGGCGAGATCACGCGCGTCAGCGGCGACGGGCGTTCGACCATCGCCCAACTCATTGCCGCCCACGTCAACACCGACCCGCGCCGCGGCGAGGAAGCGCAGTTTCCGCTCGACATCGTGCATTTGGACGACACCGTGCTGCAACTGCTGCTACAAAGTCAGGGATTGACGTGCGCCAGCGTGCTGCCGCGCGGTCAGAGCGCCGAGGTGCAGCGCACCGGCAACATGTCGATTGATGTGACCGCGCAGGTACATCCCGACATCGCTGAGCAGGCGGCGTTGGTCGCCCGCGTGGTGGGCTTGGATATTGCTGGCATCGACTTGGTGGTGGAAGACATCGGCCGACCGTTGGCCCCCCAAGGCGGTGCGATCATCGAGGTCAACGCCGGCCCCAGCTTGCTGATGCACTTGAAGCCGGCCGTGGGTCGCGCGCAGCCGGTGGGCGAAGCCATCGTGCAGCACTTGTTTCCCGGCAAGAACGCTGGGCGCGTGCCCATCGTCGGACTGATTGGCGATGGTCAGAGTTCACTGGCTGCGCGCTTGATCGCCTCGTTGCTGGAGTTGCACGGCCAGCGCACCGCTTTGGCTTGTCGTGACGGTCTGTATCTTGGCGCACGTCAGTTGTCTCAAGGCAATGCGCTGGGCTATGAAGCCGGAGAGCGCATGCTGATCAACCGCACGGTGCAGGCCGCGGTGCTCGAAACTTCGTCGCGCCACATCCTGACCGAAGGTTTGCCCTACGACCGTTGCCAGATCGGTGTGGTCATGACCATGCCTGGCCCCGAGGGGCTGCAAGACCTGTACATCGACGAAGCCGGACAGATGCCGAACGTCGTGCGTACCCAGATCGACGTGGTGTTGCCGCAAGGCGCCGCGGTGCTGAATGCCGATGATCCCGAGGTACTGGCGCTGGCTGCTTACTCCGACGGCGAAGTGATCCTGTTCAGCCTCGATGCCGACACTGCCGTCGTCGCCGAACACCGTGGCCGCAAAAAACGCGTTGTGTTTGCGCAAGGCGATGCCGTGGTGCTGGCAAGCGGCGTCGACCAGTTCGTTTTAGCGGATCTGACGGCGGCTGATTTGGCCGCGTTTACGTCGGAATCGGCCTGTAATGTGCGTTTGCACGTATTGGCCGCCGTAGCAGCTACTTGGGCCTTGGGTGTGCCGGCGGACCTGATCCGCGCCGGTTTGTTTCGGTTCGGTAAAGCTTTCCCTGTGGTTGTCCACTGATTGGCGTGCTCGTCCGTTGCATGTAACAGTTCCTCAACTACAGGACCGTTTCATGGAAGTCACCCGCATTCGCGCGCTGCGCGGCCCCAATCTGTGGAGTCGCCACACGGCCATTGAAGCCGTTATCATGTGCCAGACTCACGAGCGCGATTTGCGCGCCGCGCCAGCATTTGAGAAGCGTCTGCGCGAACTATTTCCCGGCGTCGGCAGCCTGCACATCAACAAGCATGGCGGGCCTGTCTCAATAGCCCATGTACTTGAGTCGATCACGCTGGCGCTGCAAGCTCAGGCCGGCTGTCCGGTGACATTCAGCCGCACCACGCCAACCGAAATCGAAGGCACTTTCCAAGTCGCCGTGCAATACACTGAAGAGGCCGTGGGCCGACTGGCGCTCGAGCGCGCCCAGCAGTTGTGTCAGGCAGCGGCCGAAGATGGCAGTTTCGATCTGGCCGCCGTGCTGGCCGAGTTGCGCGAGCTAGATGAAGATGAGCGCTTCGGCCCATCCACCGGTTCCATCGTCGAAGCCGCCCTCAAACGCGGTATTCCGTTCAAGCGCCTGACCAGCGGCAGCTTGGTGCAACTGGGCTGGGGTAGTCGGCAGCGCCGCATTCAAGCCGCCGAGGTGGACGGCACCAGCGCCATCGCCGAATCCATCGCCCAGGACAAAGACCTTACCAAGAAGCTGCTGCATGCCGCCGGTGTGCCGGTGCCGTCAGGCCGCCCCGCGGGCGACCTTGAAGACGCCTGGGTCGCCGCGCAGGAGATCGGCCTGCCCGTGGTGGTCAAGCCGCAGGACGGCAATCAAGGCAAAGGTGTTACGGTTGGCGTCACTGAGCGCGCGCACTTCGATGCCGCCTATCAGTCCGCTGCTCAGTACGGCGGCGTCATGGTTGAGCGATACCTGCCCGGCCACGACTTCCGCCTGTTGGTGGTGGGCGACAAACTGGTCGCTGCCGCGCGACGCGATCCACCCTTGGTCATTGGCGATGGTGTACGCACCGTGCGCGAACTGGTGGCTGAGGTCAACACCGATCCGCGTCGTGGAGAAGGCCACGGCACTTCGCTGACCAAGATCCGCATTGACGCCATTGCCGAGGCGCGTTTGGCCGAACAAGGTCTGACGCCCGATTCGACTCCATCCAAGGAGCAGCGCGTGGTGCTGCGCAACAACGCCAACCTGTCCACCGGCGGCACCGCTACCGACGTCACTGACAGCGTGCACCCGGAAGTGGCGGCGCGCGCCATCGAAGCCGCGCAGACCGTGGGCCTGGACATCTGTGGCGTCGACGTGGTGTGCGAAACCGTCACCAGGCCGCTGGAAGAGCAAAGCGGCGGCATCGTCGAAGTCAACGCCGCGCCTGGCTTGCGCATGCACCTTAGCCCTTCGTTCGGCAAAGGCCGCGATGTTGGCGATGCTGTCATCGACCACATGTATCCCGACGGTGGCAATGGCCGTATTCCGATCATCGCCGTCACGGGCACCAATGGCAAGACCACCACCGTGCGCCTGGCTGCGCATTTGCTCAAGGCCAGCGGCCTGCGCGTGGGCATGACCAACACCGACGGCGTTTACGTCAATGGCCGCCAGATCGACTCCGGCGACTGCTCCGGCCCGCGCAGTGCGCGCAACGTGCTGGCGCACCCCGATGTCGATGCGGCGGTACTCGAAACCGCGCGCGGCGGCCTGTTACGTGAGGGGCTGGCGTTCGACCGCTGCGACGTGGCCATCGTTACCAACCTCGGCGCCGGCGACCATCTGGGGCTGAATTACATCACCACGCTGGAAGATCTGAAGGTGCTCAAGCGCGTGATCGTGCTCAACGTTGCGCCTACCGGCACCGCTGTGCTGAACGCTGTTGATCCGGCCGTGGCTGGCATGGCGCCGTACTGCCCTGGTCAAGTGACGTTCTTTGCCCAGGACGGCAGTCATCCGGTCATCGCCGCTCACAGAGCGCAGGGCAAGCGGGTGGTGTTCGTTGAGCGCGGCGACATGGTTTGTGTCGAAGGCAATTTCACCAAACGCCTGCCGCTGGCGCGTGTGCCGCTCACGCGCAAAGGGCAGATTGGCTTTCAGGTTGAAAACGCTATGGCTTCGGTGGCAGCGGCCTGGGCAATGGGCGTGTCCTGGAACGCCATCCAGAAAGGCCTGGCTACCTTCATCAACGATCAGCACGGCGTGCCTGGTCGCTTCAATGTCTTTGACTACCGCGGCGCTACCTTGATTGCCGACTATGGTCATAACCCGGACGCCATCGCGGCGTTGGTGGCCGGTGTGCAGAACATGCCCGCGCGCCGTCGTTCGGTTGTTATCAGCGGCGCCGGCGACCGGCGCGACGAGGACATCCGCGACCAAACCCGCATTCTGGGTACCGCGTTCGACGACGTGATCCTGTACCAGGATGCGTGCCAACGGGGGCGCGCCGACGGCGAGGTGTTGGCACTGCTACGCCAGGGGCTGCGAAACGCTCCGCGTGTCCGTTATGTGGAAGAAATTCACGGCGAATTCATCGCCATCGACAGTGCGCTGGCTCGGTTGAAGGCGGGCGACTTGTGCCTGATTCTCATCGACCAGGTAGAGCAGGCACTGGCGCATATTCAGCAGCGCGTGGCCGAGGTTGCGCCAATCAAGCCGATAAAGCGCAGGTTCGCTGTCAGCAAGTCCGTGCATTCCCACCGGTTGCACGGGCGGCGCTCCGATAAGGCGAGCTATCAACAAGCGACAGTGCGGGCGGCGTTCCGGTAGTTCAACGCGGGCGCGTTGACGTGCCGCGGCGTTGGCGTTCACCTTGGCTTATGCGGTGCAGTTTTTTTGTAGTGTTGCGGCCGCTTGCGCTAGGGTCTGGGTGGAGCGGTTGGAAAGCGCGACGGTGTGCGCCTGCTCAAAGCGCACGAAGTTGCGGCGGGTGGATTTTTCGTAGCCGGGGTCGTAGTGCAGGGTGAGCAGTTCGCGCACCACGGTTTCGGTTTGTCCGGCGCGCACGAGTGAGGTCCAGGCTTCAACAACGGCGTGCCCGCGCAGTGCGGTGAGGGTGTGCAGCCGCTCGCAGAAGAAGGCCGGGTCTTGTACGAAGTGAGGGTAGTCCTCCAGTAGCAGGGCGACGCGCTCATCCATTGGTAGGTCAATGCGCAGACAAGGGCTGGCGCGCATGGCGGCCATCAGCGATTCGGGTACGGCGAGATTACCAACTTTTTTGCTTTCCGCTTCGACATACACCGGGCGCATGGCATCGAATGTGGCCAGCGCTTGCCATAGCAAAGTGTCGAAGTGTTTTTGCGTTGGTTGTGGTTGGCCCGGAATGACGCCGAGCACCGAGGCGCGATGGCTGGCTAAGCTTTCCAGATCAAGCGTTTGCGCGCCGACTTGGGCCAGCGCATGCAGCAGCCTCGTTTTGCCTGAACCGGTGGGGCCGCAGATGACTTGGAAGCGCAGCGGCGCGATACGGCGCGGCAGGTCGTTTAGCAAGGTTTGGCGAAAGGCTTTGTAGCCGCCTTCAAGTACCGTCACCCGAAAACCGATCTGCCCTAGCACCAGCGCCAGTGCGCCGCTGCGCTGGCCGCCGCGCCAGCAGTAGATGAGCGGCTGCCAGGATTTGGACTTGTCCATCGCCTCGCGCTCGATGTGGCCGGCGATGTTGCGCGCCACCAGCGCCGCGCCGAG
>JAITMV010000106.1 GCA_031277295.1 Burkholderiaceae bacterium
TGTTCGTCAGGCAAGGCGCAAACCGGAGCAATACCGAGTGGTATTGCGAGGATTTGCAACGCAGCATGACGGACAAAGACGCGATTTCATGTCAATGTTTTGGTGGAACGGAGTACTAGGTTCAAGCCGCGGTTGGCGCCGGGCCGGTGGGTTTGGCTGTGGGCGGGCCGCCGCTGCCGCCGGGATACTGCGCGCGCGGGATAAAGTCCTGCGGCGGACGCGGCTGGCGGCCGGCCATGATGTCGTCGATTTGCTCGCTGTCTATGGTTTCCCATTCCAGCAGCGCCTGCGCCATGGTATGCATCTTGTCTTGGTTGTCCTCGATCAGTCTGCGCGCCAGCGCGTATTGCTGGTCGATGATGCGGCGCACTTCGGTGTCCACCTTTTGCATGGTCTCTTCCGAGATGTTGGTGGTCTTGGTGACGCTGCGGCCCAGGAAGATTTCCCCCTCGTTTTCGGCATACACCATCGGGCCGAGGGCTTCGCTCATGCCGTATTTCATCACCATGTCGCGCGCCAAGGCGGTGGCGCGCTCAAAATCGTTGCTGGCGCCGGTGGTCATCTGGTTCATGAACACTTCCTCGGCGATACGTCCGCCGAACAACATGCTGATTTGGTTGAGCATGTACTCGCGGTCGTAGCTGTAGCGGTCATTTTCGGGCAGGCTCAGGGTCACGCCCAAAGCGCGGCCGCGCGGAATGATGGTGACCTTGTGCACCGGGTCGCATTTGGGCAGCAGCTTGCCGATGAGCGCGTGGCCGGCCTCGTGGTAGGCGGTGTTGCGGCGCTCCTCCTCGGGCATGACCATGCTTTTGCGCTCGGTGCCCATCAGGATTTTGTCTTTGGCGCGCTCGAAGTCCTGCATTTCCACCACGCGGGCATTGCGGCGCGCGGCCATCAGCGCGGCCTCGTTGCACAGGTTGGCCAAATCGGCTCCGCTCATACCGGGCGTGCCGCGGGCGATCACGTTGGGGTTCACGTCCTGGCCAATCGGAATCTTGCGCATGTGCACGCCCAGAATCTGCTCGCGGCCCCGAATGTCAGGCAGCGTGACGTACACCTGCCGGTCGAAGCGGCCTGGACGCAGCAGCGCCGAGTCCAGAATGTCGGGACGGTTGGTGGCGGCCACCACGATCACGCCGAGGTTGGTCTCGAAACCGTCCATTTCCACCAGCATCTGGTTCAGCGTTTGCTCGCGCTCATCATTGCCGCCGCCCAGACCCGCTCCACGCTGGCGGCCCACGGCGTCAATCTCGTCGATGAAGATGATGCAAGGCGCGTTTTTCTTGGCGTTCTCGAACATGTCGCGCACACGCGCCGCGCCGACGCCGACAAACATCTCCACGAAGTCGGAGCCGCTGATGCTGAAAAACGGCACCTTCGCCTCACCCGCAATCGACTTGGCCAGCAGCGTTTTGCCGGTGCCCGGCGGCCCCACCAGTAACAGCCCGCGCGGAATGCGACCGCCGAGCTTTTGAAACTTGGCCGGGTCTCTCAGAAAGTCCACCACTTCCTTGACTTCTTCTTTGGCCTCGTCGCAACCGGCTACGTCGGCAAAGGTTACCGCATTGTTGTTCTCATCCAACATGCGTGCCTTGCTCTTGCCGAAGCTGAACGCCCCGCCCCGGCCGCCGCCTTGCATCTGGCGCATGAAATAGACCCACACGCCGACCAGCAGCAACATCGGCCCCCAACTGATGAGCAGCGTCACCAGCAGCGAGTTTTCCTGCCGTTCCTTGACGTCGAATTTGACGTTGTTCTTAATCAGGTCGCCCACCAGCCCACGATCAAGCAGCGTCGCTTGCACGCGCACGGAGCTGTCGTCTTGCATGGTGGCAATGATCTCGGTGCCGCTTTGCGTGTCTTGAATGGCCGCGCTCTTGACGCGGTTGTTATGCACCGCCTCAAGAAAATCGGAATACGCCATCGGCCTGACACCGATCATGCGGGCGCCATCGAACTGTTTGAACACGGTAAACAACACCATGGCAATCACCAGCCAGACGGCGATTTTCGGAACCCATTGATTCTTCAAAGCCTTACGCTCCAGTCAGAAGCGCCCGGCCATGCCGAGCGTATCCGAAGCATTTTAGGGCAACACTGAATAGGGCGCACTCAAGGGTGCGATTGAAAGTGATGTGTTTGCCAAACACGGCTACCGGTATTTCTCCCTCCCTCTTTGGGCAAGGGTAGGGGTGGGGGCCAAACGGCGCTGGAAACTGGCGTAGCGCGCTTTTGACGCGCCGCTGGCCCCCATCCCTGCCTTCCCCCAAAGGAGGAGTCAATTTCCGGGCTTGGCCTCGCGATGCCACTTGGTATCGCTGCGGTTTGCGCCTTGCCGTGAACGCGGATGCATCAATTTCACTTCATGTAACTATTTACGGGACAGAGCACTAGTACTCCGTTCCACCAAAACATTGACATGAAATCGCGTCTTTGTCCGCCATGCTGCGTTGCAAATGCTCGCAATACCACTCGGTATTGCTGCGCTTTGCGCCTTGCCTGGCGAACA
>JAITMV010000191.1 GCA_031277295.1 Burkholderiaceae bacterium
TATTGCCGCGCCAGATAGGCCGCGGCGCCGGTTTGGATGGCGGCTGCGATTTCCTGCATTCGCGCGTTGCCCGCGTCCTGCGCCAGAATCCAGCCGCGCGCCCAGAAGCCGTACACCACGGCCACCAGGCCACACACAAGCGCCAGTATCAGCGCTGAATTGCCAGTCATGCTCAAATCTCCTTCTCCTGCAATTGCATCGACTCGTTTGAGGCAGCCGCCGGTTGCGGTTGATGACAACGCAGCGCTGCTCGCCCTTTTCATATTGCTTCCTCGCGAAAGCGCGATTGGCCAATCCGCACAATGTAACCGGAAATTGTGACAGATCGTCACGCTCGGCAGGCGCGCGCCGGTAGAATTTATCCTATCCCGCCGACGTGCGCACGGCGGGCCGCGCGAAGCCTTTTGCCCCGCGCTGCCCAAACCCCTTCACCGCAGGAGAGTCTTGCATGTCGCTCGATAACGTCACCCCCGGCCCCAAAGCGCCCGACGAGTTTAACGTCATCATCGAAATTCCGATGAACGCCGACCCGATCAAGTACGAGGTGGACAAGGAAACCTCGGCGATCTTCGTTGATCGTTTTTTGGGCACTTCCATGCACTATCCCACCAACTACGGCTACGTGCCCAAGACGTTGTCGGGCGACGGTGATCCGGTGGACGTGCTGGTGGTCACCCCGGTGCCGCTGATTCCGGGCGTGGTCGTCACTTGCCGCCCGGTAGGTATTCTGAAAATGCAAGACGAGGCCGGTGACGACGCCAAGGTGCTGGCGGTGCCGATCCCTAAAATTCTCTCGCTTTACAACTGGCGCAAGCCCGAAGACCTGAATCCGGCGCGGCTGAAGAACATTACCCACTTCTTCGAGCACTACAAGGACCTGGAGCCAGGCAAATGGGTCAAGGTGCTGGGCTGGGAAGGCCCGGATGCCGCGCGCAAGGAGATTAGCGATGGTATTGCTGGCTACGCCAGTACAGTATCTTGAGTTGAGGCATAACCGCCGCCTCACATGCGGTAAAGGCGGCGCGGCGCCAGGGGGCCGACGGCGCGCGCGATGGCGCCGATGTGCTCGGCGGTGGTGCCGCAGCAGCCGCCGACGATGTTGAGCAGGCCGTCGGCGGCGAATTCATGCAGCAGGCGGCTGGTTACTTCGGGCGTTTCGTCGAAGCCGGTGTCGCTCATTGGGTTGGGCAGGCCGGCGTTGGGATAGCAACTGATGAAGGTGTCGGGCGCGGCGCGCGCCAACTCTTCGATGTAAGGGCGCATCAAGGCCGCGCCCAGGGCGCAGTTCAGCCCCACGGCCAGCGGCTGGGCGTGGCGCACGCTATGCCAAAAGGCGGTCACGGTCTGGCCTGATAGCACGCGGCCCGAGGCGTCGGTGACGGTGCCGCTGATGAGAATTGGCAGGCGCTCACCGCTGGAGTCGAACGCCTCGTCAATGGCAAACAGCGCCGCTTTGGCGTTGAGAGTATCGAAGATGGTTTCGACCAGCAGCACGTCAGCCCCGCCTTCGATCAGCGCCAGCGCCTGTTCGTAATAGGCGGCGCGCAGTTGCTCGAAGGTGACGTTGCGCGCGCCGGGGTCATTGACATCGGGGCTGATGCTGGCCGTCTTGGGCGTCGGCCCCAGCGCGCCGGCCACGTAGCGCGGTTTGTCCGGCGTGCTGAACTGCTCGCACGCCGCGCGCGCCAGGCGGGCCGAGGCCAGATTCATTTCGCGCGCCAATTCAGCCATGCCGTAATCGTGCTGGGCAATGGCGGTGGCGCCGAAAGTGTTGGTTTCGATCACATCCGCGCCAGCGGCCAAGTAGCGTTGGTGAATGCTGGTGATGACGTCGGGCCGGGTGAGCGATAGCAGCTCATTGTTGCCTTGCACCGACCGGGCAAAGTCCTTGAACCGTTGGCCGCGGTAGTGCTCTTCGGTCAACTTGAGGCGCTGGATCATGGTGCCCATCGCGCCGTCCAGAATGACCAGACGTTGCTTCAGGGTGTCGGCTAGCGCGGCGGCGCGGGTATAGGGCGCGGAGATCATGGCGGGGATTCTATGGTCTTGTTGGGTAGGCAAAATTCATCCCAGTGTTCCATGCCGCTGGCTTCCTCAGGGGGCATTTCAGCCTGTTTGCTGCGCCGTCAGCCTCCATCCCCGCCTTTTCCCTCAAAGAAGAAAAGGGCGCTTCGTGGCCGCCTTCTGCGCGGAAATGGGCGGCGCACTACACTAGTTTCATGAGTTATCTGCAAAACGACAAACCCGTCACCCTGTTCGGGCTGGGCCAGATGCGTGCCGAGGGTCGCAAGATCGCCATGTTGACTTGCTATGACGCCAGCTTCGCGGCGCTGATGGATCGCTGCGGCGTTGACGCCGTGCTGGTCGGTGATTCTCTGGGCAATGTGGTGCAAGGGCGCTCGAGCACCCTGCCGGTCACGCTGGAGCACATGGTTTATCACACCGAGTGCGTCAGCCGTGGCGTGCGGCGCGCTTTTGTGTTGGCCGACCTGCCCTTTGGCAGCTATCAGGGCAGCCCCGGCCAAGCCATGACCAGCGCCGCCGGTTTGCTGGCCGCCGGCGCGCAGATGGTCAAGATCGAAGGCGGCGAGTACATGGCTGAAACCGTGCGTTTTCTGGTTGAGCGCGGCGTGCCGGTATGCGCCCATATCGGCCTGACGCCGCAATCGGTGCATCAGTTGGGCGGCTATCGCGTGCAGGGCAAGGACGACTCGGGCGCGGCACGGCTGAAGACCGACGCGCTGGCGCTACAGCAAGCCGGCGCGGCGCTGATGGTGATGGAGATGGTGCCTGCCGCGTTGGCTGGCGAGATTACCGCCGGCTGCACGTCGATGGCTACCATCGGTATCGGCGCCGGGCCGCAATGCCACGGACAGGTGCTGGTCATGCACGACATGCTGGGGGTATTTGCCGGCAAAACCGCGCGCTTCGTGCGCAACTTCATGCAGGGCGCAACAGCTATCGACGAAGCTATCGTTGCTTACGTCGAGGCGGTTAAGAATGGCGCGTTTCCGCAGCCGGAACATTGTTATTGAAACTACCTGCTGGCGCCAAAAGACGGCTGTCAGTCAACCGTCGCCCACGCCAATCGGCGCTGGGGCGGTGCTTACGATGCGGGTGAACAGGCGCTCGTAGGCCGGGTCGGGTTTGTACTTGCCGGTCAGCGGATCGCAGTTTTGCTCGAATGCCGCGTCCAGTGCCTGCCAGTCGGCCTCGCTGAGGTGTTTCTGGGCGGCGGGCAGGATTTCGGCTTCTTCCAACTGCATGTGCGCCTGATACAGGTTGATGTAGCGGGTAAAGCCGTCGATGAAAGCTTGCCGGCGCGTCTCGCCCAGCATCTCCCAGCCGGTCAGCAGATGCTGGATTTCGCGCACCGCTTTTTCTGTGTATTCGTGGTCGTGATCGAGCCGCGCGACCGCCACGCCCAGCTCTGGCACGGCCTTGACCACGGGCGGAAACAGCAACTCGGTTTCTTTCGGGTGGTGCAGGCGCTCGGGAAATTCGTCGATGTAGTACAGCATGGCGCGCAGTACGTCGAAGAACTGCCTCGGGTCGTCGCCCGGTCCGCGATCAACCAGCATACGCAAAGATTGCAGCATGGCCGCTAGCGCGGCATGTTCGTCGCGAATAATTTCGAGGCTGGTGTGTCTCATCAGGAAGGTCTTCTGTCGTTGTTGGCCGTGTCAGAACGTGTTTACGAGCCTGTGAAAGAGTCCGGCGCGTCCGCTCCGGGAAGGTCGCCTGCAATGTGTCCAGTCCAGGCGCAAGACACAGCAATACCTCGTGGTATTGCGGGCATTGGCAACAACGGCTGGGCACGTTTTGGCGGCATGAGCGGGCTTCAGGCGGGTTTTTTTACAGGCGCTCAGTTTAACCCGGCGGTTGCCAGCGCCGCAACAGCAGCGCATTGCTCATGACGCTGACCGATGACAGCGCCATCGCCGCGCCGGCCATCACCGGGCTGAGGTAGCCCAGCGCCGCCAGCGGAATGCCGGCTACGTTGTAGGCGAAGGCCCAAAACAGGTTCTGCCGGATCTTGGCCACCGTGCGGCGCGAGATGTCCAACGCCGCCGGCGCCAGCGCCAAGTCG
Source organism: Burkholderiaceae bacterium (assembly GCA_031277295.1). Taxonomy (GTDB): domain Bacteria; phylum Pseudomonadota; class Gammaproteobacteria; order Burkholderiales; family Burkholderiaceae_C; genus Ottowia. The sequence continues at coordinate 4,091 of JAITMV010000191.1, forward strand.
CCGCGCATGAGGGTGATGCCGGCGGCATGCATGGCGACGTCGGCGCCGCTGCCCATGGCGATGCCGACGTCGGCGGCGGCTAGCGCGGGCGCGTCGTTGACGCCGTCGCCCACCATCGCCACGATGCGCCGCGGCCTGGTTTGCTCACCGGCTTGCAACTCACCGGCTTGCAACTGCGCGATGGCGCGCGCCTTGCCGTCGGGCAGTACTTCGGCCAGCACTTCGCCGAACTCGGGCCTGATGCCGAGCGAGCGCGCCACGGCCTCGGCCGCGCCGCGGTTGTCGCCCGAAATCATGACTACCTGGACGCCGCTTGCGCGCAGCGTGGCCAACGCAGCGGCGGCCCCAGGCTTGGGCTGATCGCCAAAAGCCAGCAAAGCCATCGGGCGCGGCGGCGCGTTCCGCACCGAAGGGTTGCGCGTGGCCAGCACCGAAACTGTGGCGCCTTGCGCCTGTTGCTCGTCGGCCAGCGCCGCGAAAGGCTCCAGCGCCACGCCCAGTTCTTTCATCCAGTGCAAGCTGCCGATCAGTACGCCATGCCCGGCCACCATGCCTTCGGTGCCGCGACCGGGCACGGCGCGCGCGCTCTGCGGCGGCCCGATTTCGATGCCGCGTTCGCGCGCGGCCCTCAGCACGGCGCGCGCCAGCAGGTGTTCGCTGCCGCTTTGCAGGCGGGCGGCGGTGCGCAGGGCGGCAATTTCATCGACGCCGGGCGCGGGGTACAGCGCCAGCAGGCGCGGGCGGCCTTCGGTCAGGGTGCCGGTTTTGTCGAAGGCGATGGTGTCGAGCCGGTGCGCGATTTCCAGCGCCTCGGCGTCCTTGATGAGGATGCCGAACTTCGCCGCCACCCCGGTGCCGGCCATGATTGCCGTCGGCGTGGCCAGCCCTAGCGCGCATGGGCAGGCGATGACCAGCACCGCCACCGCGCGGATCAGCGCTGTTTGCCCGTCCACGCCGAGCAGCCACCAGCCGGCAAGGGTGAGCAGCGCCAGTCCGATCACCGTCGGCACGAACACCGCGCTGGCTCGGTCGACCAGCCGTTGCACCGGCGCCTTGACGGCCTGCGCGTCTTGCACCAGCCTGATGATGTGCGCCAGCACGCTCTGGCTGCCGACGGCGCTTACGTGCAGCACCACCCGGCCGTCGCCGTTGATTGCGCCGCCGGTCAGTTGCTCGCCCACGCCTTTGGCTACTGGCAGCGGCTCGCCGGTCAGCATGGATTCGTCCACCTGTGTCGCGCCTTCGGCGACGCGGCCATCGGCTGGTACGCGTTCGCCGGGGCGCACGGCTACGTGGTCGCCGGGGCGCAGTTCGTCCGCCGGAATGTCTTTTTCCAGGCCGTTCTCATCGATCAGATGCGCCAGTTCAGGCCGCAGCGCATGTAACGCGCGGATGGCGGCGGTGGTTTGGCGCTTGGCGCGTTGTTCCAGCCACTTGCCCAGCCGCACCAGGGTAACGACCACCGCCGCGCTTTCAAAGTACAGGTGCGCGTGCGCGCCATGCTCCGAAAACAGCCACTGCCACGTGGATAGCAGCCACGCTGCCGTGGTGCCGATACTCACCAGCAGTTCCATATTGCCACCGCGCGCCGCCAGCGCGCCCCAGGCAGCCTTGTAAAAGCGCGCGCCGAGGCCAAACTGCACTGGCGTCGCTAGCGCAAACTGCACCCAGGCCGGCGGCATCCAACTTACGCCCAAGGGCAGCAGCAGCATCGGCAACACCAGCGGCGCGCACAGCAGCAGGCCGATGCCTACCGGCGCAAAGCCGGCCCAGGATGAATCGTCGGTTACGTTGTCGAATGCCGCCGACGCGGCGCGCGGCTCATAGCCGGCCTCGCGCACCGCGCGGCGCAATTGCGCGGACAGATCCTCGTCTTTGTCGCCGTGCCAGGTAACGCGCGCCGATTCGGTCGCCAGATTGACGGTGGCGTCCTGCACTCCCGGCACTTTTTTCAACGCTTTCTCGACTCGCGTCACGCACGAAGCGCAGGTCATGCCACCGACGCCCAGCTCCAGGCTGCGGAGGTTGACGGAAGTAGGCTCGGTACTCATCCCGTTAGTGTGCAACAGCAATGTCGCGGCAAAATGGATAACCACTATGTTGCGGCTAGCCGTTTGATGACCTCCATCGGCAAGATGAGCCGCGGCGACTCTGGCAGGCGGATAAAACCGTGATCTTCATGGAAACCGGCGGCGCGCTCGCTGATTGCGTCCACCACCATCATGGAGGCTCCAATCGTAGATGCGCTCGCAAAGACACGGCGCGCGGCGTCGGCAAGAAGAACCGCGCCAAACTGTTGACCTTGCCGGGTTTTTGAAACCGCCAGCTGGCCAATCAGGATGGCGCTTACCAGTGGATAACGTGGTATGTGTTTGCGCGCGGCGGCGGGCACTTCGCCTTGGGACAGACTGGTGGCGCAAAGTGTGTAGTAGCCTAGTACGGCATCAGGCTGGTCGGGTTCGATCAGCACAAAGACGCCGTTTGCCTTGCGTCGAACATCTTGATCCGCTTGGGTTTTTAGGTAGTGATCAAGGTCGTCGACCCCACATGAAAAATTGGCGCGATTATGGCGAGGCGCCAATGCCTCAATCCGCAAATCCGGGGATGGCCGTATGTTCAGGATGCGACCCGCCGTTTGTGTTCCGCCAAGGCGCGTTGCAGCCGTTCACTCGGCTCGGGCGGATGAATGAGCGTGTCGAAGAATACCTTGCGATCCCGTTCCGACAATGTGAGCGTTTCATGCTCGGCAATCATGCGGCGCGCAGTATCGACCAGCGCGGTCACGCAGAAGTCACTGACCTTGCGCCGGGATAGCCGGGCGGCGCGTTCGATCAGATCCTTCGTTTCCTCATCCAATCGGAATCCTAGACGTTCGCCTCGCAGGGGGTATCCCGTTCGGTTTTTGCTGGAGGATGCGGCATGGCTTTTTTCCAAAAGGCGTCTAACAGCTTTCATCGTGTGCTATTTTGACGCACAAACAAATTTGCCACTTTACCTGACAAAGGAACCTTTGAACCTAGTGTCCTGGGTTAGAAGTTCGTGAACAAAAAAATCTGCCGAAATCAGTGCCAGGCAAGGCGCAAACCGCAGCAATACTGCGTGGTATTGCGAGGATTTGCTTGCGCGGCATGGCGCTGATTCTCGGTAGATTTTGTTTGCGAATTTCTGACTCAGGACACTAGAAACCGCAGCCCGCCGCTTGTTATCTTCAGGAAACCCGCATGAATGTTGGCTTTCGTGGCTTCGATGACCGTCACTTTTTAGGTGAGCGCGCTACGCACCCGATGATCAGGCCGCCAAAACTTGGGGCTTCTGGCGCGCTGGCGGCGAAAGCTCCTCGCCTAAGCACACGAGGGCGCGGCACAGCCGGCAGGCTCTGTGCCCGTTCGCGCTGTCCAAGGGTGCTGCTTAAGCACCCTTGGAGCCGCAGCGCTCACCCTTGCCAGCCCACCCGATGACGACTCAGCTCAGGCGCGTTCAACTGCGGTTTCTAGGTTGAACAGGATTGCGTGGAATCAAATGGGATGCGTTGGGACAGGATTTCGCTGCAACTTCTTGTTTTCTCCAAGAAAACAAAGATGCAGTGAAACAGGGCGGGAAAGGGACGGAAGGGGCGGGAAAGGCAGATGGTGGCCTGGGGCGGAATCGAACCACCGACACAAGGATTTTCAGTCCTCTGCTCTACCAACTGAGCTACCGGGCCATTGAACTCAGCATTTTAGCATTGCGCGGCGCGGAATCGATCACGCGGAATCGATCAGGCGCCAGCGTTCGTGCTGGCATTGGCGCTTGCGCCGCCGCCGCGACGTCCACGTGACAAATCGATGCCCAGTTGCTTGAGTTTGCGATACAGGTGTGTGCGCTCCAACCCGGTTTTCTCGGCCACGCGGGTCATGGAGCCGCCTTCCTTGGCCAGATGAAACTCGAAGTACGCTTTTTCAAACGCATCGCGCGCGTCGCGCAGCGGTTTGTCGAGTTCGAAGGTCTGCTGACTTTGCGGACTCGGATCAACGGCGACGGATAGCAATTGGCCGCCGGCTGCCGCGGTGTCGATGGCCGCATCAGCGCTACCGCCGGAGCGTGTTTTCTCGATGGATTCGATGCTGAGTTTGCGAATCATCCCGTCGCGCAGCAGCGCCTGGTCGACGGCCTTGAGCAGTTTTTGCAGCGTGATCGGTTTTTCGAGGAACGCATGGGCGCCGATGCGCGTGGCCTCGACGGCGGTGTCGATGGTGGCATGTCCGCTCATCATGACCACGGGCATGGTCAGCAGGCCGGCGCCGCGCCATTCCTTGAGCAGGGTCACGCCATCGGTGTCGGGCATCCAGATGTCCAGCAACACCATGTCCGGGCGGCTGTTTTTTCGCGCGGCACGGGCTTGCGCGGCGTTTTCGGCAAGCTCGACGGTGTGGCCTTCGTCATTCAGAATTTCCGACAGGAGGTCGCGAATCCCCGGTTCGTCATCCACCACGAGTATGTTGGCCATAAGGGGGTTGTTTCCTCTATCGTCTTAGATTGCTGGCGACACGTTCGTGGCGGGCGCCAACTCGAATGATAACGACACTTGCGCGCCTTCGATCCGCTTATCGACGATGCGGTTGGAGGCGTCCAGACGGGCATGATGTTCGTCGGCGATTTTTTTGACCAGCGCCAGCCCTAGTCCGGTTCCTTTCGGTTTGGTGGTGATGTAAGGCTCAAAGGCGCGCTTGAGGATGGCCTCGGGAAATCCCTGGCCGTGATCCAGCACGATCAGCCGCACGCGCCGCGCGGCCTCGATCCACTGGGTGCGCACGATGACGGGGCCGGCGCACGCCTGATCGGCGGGGTGCTCCGAGGCGTCCAGCGCGTTTTGTACCAGGTTGTGAACGACTTGCCGCAGTTGCTGCGCGTCGCCCATGACGGGCGGGCAGCGGCGATCCCGCTCAAAATGCACCGGCACCCGCGTGCCCGGCGCGCCCTCGCCGCCGTCATACAAATGCAGCACTTCGGCGATCAGGTCATTGAGATCCAGCGGCTTGGGCTCGGCAATCGGCAGACGGGCGTAATCACGGAATTCGTTGACTAGCCGTTGCATGGCTTCGACCTGATCGACGATGGTCTGGACTGACTTGACCAGCATGGCACGGTCGGGCGCAGCGAGTTTGTCGGCCAGTTTGTGCTGCAACCGCTCGGCCGATAACTGGATCGGCGTCAGCGGGTTCTTGATTTCGTGCGCCAGCCGGCGCGCGACTTCGCCCCAGGCCTGGGCGCGCTGGGCCGAGACGATTTCCGAGATGTCGTCAAAGACCAGCAGCCTCAGACCGCCCGGTAGCGCCGCCCCGCGCATCACCAGCGACACGACTGCGGAAAACGCGCCGCCGCCTGCCGAATCGGGCAGATCGAACGGTTTTTGCCAGTGGTCCAGCCCATGCTCGGCGCGCTCGCTTTCGAATTCGGCGAACTGCGCCTGCACTTCGTCGGCGAAGGTTTGCAGCCCAGGCAGCGAGCCGAGCGGCTGTCCGTTGTGGGCGGCGAACGGCACGCGCAGGATGCGCGTGGCGCCGGGGTTGGAGGACTGAATGACGCCCGCGCGGTCCAGCACGAGCACGCCAGCGGTGAGGTTGTCCTGAATAGTCTGCAACCCGGCGCGCGCCGCTTCGACTTCGCGCATACTGGAGTCCACCGCCGTGCGGGCGTCGGCCAGTTGCTGCGTCATGTCGGCGAACGCGCGAGTCAGGCCGACCAGTTCATCGCGCCCGCGCAGCACCACTTTGGGGCCCAAGTCACCGGCGGCGACCTGGCGCACGCCGTCGGCCAGCATCAAAAGCGGCGTGGCCAGTTGCTTGCCCAAGGCGACCGCCAGCAGCACGGCGCCAAATACGGCCAGAAACAGACTTAGCGTCAGCGTGCCGATGTACATGTGGCGCAACCCTTGGCGTCCGAGGGCGCGCTCTTGATATTCGCGGTTGGCTTCCTGCACCGCCAGCGCGTTGGCCACCAACGCGCTCGGCAGCGGTTGCACCACTTGCAGCAGACGTTGCTCGCTGGTCAAGCCGATGGAGCGCGCATTGACCGCCACCAACGCCCTGACGCGGGCGGGCAGCGCCTCCAGCGGCGCGCCGACGGCGTCGTCCACGCCCTCGATCTGGGTGACCACGCCCTGCTCGCGCAGGGTGCGCAGCATGGACGGGCTGGGCCGATCAGGTGTCAGGTCGTAGCGTGACTGGCCGGCGCTGGCAATGAGCCGCCCGGACGCCGACCACAGGCTGGCGTCGGTCGCGCCCAACTGGCTGCGCAACTGCTCCAGCGGTAGCGCAACCAGCGCGTCCGGCGTGTCGGCCAGCAAGACGGAGGCAGCGCGCAACTGGGTGCCAAAGTCTCGCGCCTGGGTCTCCAGCGAGGTACGCGCCAGGGTTAACCCGGAGGCAAGCGCGCCCTCGACCTTGACGTCGAACCACGACTCTATCGAGCGCGAGACGAACTGATACGACACGACGTAGATCAGCAAACCCGGCAGTACTCCCACCAGCCCGAAGATGGCCGCTAGCTTGATGAGCAGGCGGCTGCCGAATTTGCCGCGCCGCAGGCGCCAGATCAATCGCTGGATGCCCCATACGATGACCAGCGCCAGCACCGCCGCCACCACGACGTTGGCCACGAACAGCCGGGCGTAATAGCGCTCGTACAACAGACGGTTGTTGGTGGCTTGCGCCAGCAAAAAGATCAGAACCAGCACGCCGGCCACCAGCGCGGCGATGCCCAAGCCCATGGCCCAGCGCTGAAGCGCCTTGCGGCCGTCGCGGCTGACCGGCGGCTCGCCAGCGGAGGTCACAACCCGGCTCCTTGGGTCAGATCGATGCTGCGCTCCATCGACAGCGTCCAATCGGCATCGCCGATGACGCCGATTTGCAGTGTGCGCGGCAACTGGCTGGCGTCCAGTTGAAAGCGAAATTGCACGCGCTGCCGGCCACCCGGCTCCAGTTCGTCGACTGTGGCGATGTGCCAGCGCGCGATGCGCCGCACCGACGCCATCGCTTCTTGCAACGTGTCGTAGTGCTGCGCGAAGGCCATTGCCAGGTTGGAATTGGCTATCGGCTGTGAGGACACGTTCAGGCGCCAGCGACGTGTCAGCGGCTGGTACGCCACGCGCATATGACGCTGCGCTGAGGCCACCTGCTTGTCAACCCAGTACCAGCGCTCGCGCAGCACCTCGGCGCTGGAGACGAAGTAGACCGCAATGCCCTTGTTCAGCGCGTCTTCCACCGCCGCCGGCAGATCGAAGCGCAGGCGCGCCGACAGGTACAGACCGTCGTCAGCCTGTTCGAGTTGCAATTCGGCCAGCTCGACCGAGGTTTGTGCTCGCGCCGACAGCGCCGCCGGAACCAGCAGGCATAGCGCGAGCAAGCCGCTAGTCAGGACGCTTTTCCAGTAGCGCATAAAAAAATCCGTCGTCACAGCCGCCATTGTCACCAAGCCCGCTCTCATGACCCGCCGCGCCGGGCAATAAATGACCCGGCGCGGCCTGCCGCACGGTTTTAGTGTGGCGCGCAACAAACGTTTGGATGCGCTGCTCGCCTTCGGCTTGGAACACCGAACAGGTGCAGTACAGCAGCCGCCCGCCCGGCGCCAGCAACGGCCACAGCGCCGCCAGCAGGCGATCTTGCCGCGCGGCCAGCGAGTCGATGTCGGACGGGCGGCGCAGCCAGCGCACGTCCGGGTGCCGTCGCACGATGCCCGAAGCGCTGCACGGCGCGTCCAGCAAGATGGCGTCGTAACGCTCGCCGCGCCACCACGCGCCGGTGTCGGCGGCGTCGGCCACGCGCACTTCGGCGTGCAGGCCGAGCCGTATCAGGTTGTCGGTAATGCGGCGGCTGCGCTCGGGATCTATTTCCAGCGCTACCACGCGCGCTTGCGGCGACAACTCCAGCAGATGCGCCGTTTTGCCGCCCGGCGCGGCGCAAGCATCCAGAATGCGCGGGGCCGCCGCATCCAAACCGTCCAGCAGCAACGGCGCGGCTTTTTGCGCGGCGGCTGATTGCACCGACACGTCGCCGGCCTCGAAGCCCGGCAGCGCCCGCACCGGCCTGGGCCGGACAAGCCGCAGCGCCTGAGCGCCCAGCAGCGTGGCTTCGATGCCCGCTGCCGCCAGCCGCCTGGCATACGCTTTGGTCGTGCTGCGCCGCGCGTTCACGCGCAGCACCATTGGCGCTGGATACTGCGCGTTTGCCAGGATGTCTTGCCAGGCATCGGGCCAGTCCGCGCGCAGCCGGTCGATCCACCAGCGCGGATGGTTCCAGCGCGCGAGCCAGTCGGCTTGAGTGACGTCGGGCAGCAGCGCTTCTCGTTCGCGCAGAAAGCGGCGCAGACAGGCGTTTATCAACGGCGCGGCGGCGCGCGCGGACGCATCGCGTTTGGCAGCCTCTACCGCCTGATCGACCAGCGTGAACGGTGCGTAGCTTGGGTCTTCATCTGCGGCCAGTAGTCCCAATGCCGTGCACAGCAACGCATCCGCCCGCCGTGCTGGCGCGCGCGCCGCGAGACGACCGCGCAACGCCTGCGACAGCCCCAGCCAGCGTAGCGCATGAAAGGCCAACGCCTGTACGCCTGGGCGCTCGCTGGCTTCAACCGCGGCCAGTTGCGCGCTCAGCGACCGGCCCCGGCGTACTTGCTCCACCAGCCGCGCGGCCACCTGCAATTGACGCCACAGCGGCGGCGATGCGGCGTGAGGGGCGGCGGCGGGTTTATTCACAGGTGATCTTGGTTGGGAAAGTATGGCGACGTAAGGGCGAAATTTTTCTCCCTACAACTCATCCGATTGCACACATTCCAATGGAGCGCAGCCAGCGTAGGGCGGGGTTCACCCCAATACTGGTCACTTAAGCGCACAGACCGATGAGTTTCGTCATTCCCGCGTAGGCGGGAATCCAGGGGCGCTTGATCCAGCACCGGCTCTTGGGCAAGCCCCCTTGGATTCCCGCCTTCGCGGGAATGACGACGGAGGAAGTTTTGCGGTAAAACACGTTAAGTTAGCGCCTATGCGCTTGCGCGGGAATGACGAAATAAAGGTTCATGTCGTTAACTGAACGGTATTGGGGTTCACCCCGCCATTGCGCCGCTTCACGAAACCGGGAGATGGCGGGGTGAACACCGCCCTACGCTGGCTGAACAATTCACCACCGTTCGGGCTGGAGCTCTGTCGAAGCCCTTGATTTTCATGGAGATTCCCTTCGACAGAGCTTCAGGGCGAACGGAATTAATCAGAGGTTCCCTGGGTTAACGAGCCGCATGGGTGAATTCGGCTATTCGGGTGGCCGTGCCTGCCGGCTTGAATCCGGACAGGCGGGCGATGATCGAGGCGGGAAACTGCGTCCGAGCCTGGTTATAGGTCCGTACAGCTTCGTCGAACGCGGCGCGCGGCGACCAGGTTTGGTGCAGCAGGCCTGTCCACTGGGCTTGCAACTGAGGCACGGCATCGGGCGCTACCGCCGCGGCGAGCGCGTCGGCCAAGGCAGTGCACATGGCTTCGTGCGCCAGTACCAGGCTGGCCATGACGGGCGCGTTGGCTATCGCGTCTGATCGGGCGCCCGCCAGCGCAGCGGCGAACTGATCGCTGGCCGCCGACAGTTTGACCCAGGTGGCCGTCACCTTATCCTGCAACTCGATTGGCGAGGCCTGCGTGAGATTGCGCATCGGCTCGGGCAGGCAGCCTTGCACCCAGACGATTTGGCGCACCAGTTGTTCATCCAACGCCGCGAAAGCTTTGCTTACGCCTGAGCGCAACCGCATCAGACGGTTGTACGCGCCGACTGCCCAGAACAGCAGCACGGCGGCGGCGATGCAAAGCCAGAGGATGAGGGGAGGCATGGGGTGATTGCTTGGCGGGTGGGGGCCGACGGCGCATCAAACATATGCCGCGTGCGCGCTTTCGAGGCCGCAAGCCACCACCCCTGCCATCCCCCAAAGGGGGATGGAGTTTTGCACGCTAAACGCTAGCCGCTAAACCCAAAAAACGCCCTGGCCGCCGCGCTGGCAACGGCCAAGGCGCTCGCTTGGTCAATGCGGGATACAACAACCGTTGGCTTACTCTGCTGCCGTGGCTCCTTCTTCGGCGTCGTCAGCGCCAGCGGTGGCTTCAGCCAGTTCAGCGGCTTCGGCTTCGGCGATGGCGCGGCGCTCGGCCTCGTCCATCTGGTCCTTGGCCTTGCGCGCCTTGTGGTAGGCCAGGCCCGTGCCAGCGGGGATCAGGCGGCCGACGATGACGTTTTCCTTCAGGCCGCGCAACTCGTCGCGCTTGCCCATGATGCCGGCTTCGGTCAGCACGCGCGTGGTTTCTTGGAACGAGGCGGCGCTGATGAAGCTGTCGGTGGACAGCGATGCCTTGGTGATGCCCAGCAGCAAGTTGGTGTAGGTGGCCGGCAGCTTGCCTTCGGCGCGCAGGGCGTCGTTGGTGTTGAGCATTTCGGAGCGCTCGACCTGCTCGCCGGCGATGTAAGTCGAATCGCCTGGGTTCTCGACCACCACGCGGCGCAGCATCTGGCGCACGATGACCTCGATGTGCTTGTCGTTGATCTTCACGCCCTGCAAGCGGTACACGTCCTGCACTTCATCGACGATGTAGCGCGCCAGTTCTTCCGCGCCGAGCAGTCGCAGGATGTCCTGCGGGTCGGCGGGGCCGTCGATGACCGATTCGCCCTTGTTGACCACCTGGCCTTCATGCACCAGCATGTTCTTTTCCTTGGGCACGAGTTCTTCCCATATCTTGCCTTCGGGGTCGGTGATTTGCAGGCGTACCTTGCCTTTGGTTTCCTTGCCGAAGGAGATGGTGCCGGTCATCTCGGCCAGCAGGCCCTTGTCCTTGGGCGAGCGGGCCTCGAACAGCTCGGCCACGCGCGGCAGGCCGCCAGTGATGTCGCGGGTTTTCTGGCCTTCGACCGGAATGCGCGCCAGCACCTCGCCGGGGGCCACGTCCTGGCCATCGCGTACCTGGATCAATGAGCCGATGGGAAAGCCGATGGTCACTGGATGGCCGGTGCCCGGAATTTTGACCTCGCTGCCAGCGACATCGATCAGCTTGACCTGTGGCCGCACGACTTTGGCCGAGCCGCGCCGCTTGGGGTCGATGACCACCAGCGTGGACAGCCCCGTCACGTCGTCCACCTGTTTGGCGACGGTCAGGCCTTCTTCGACGTTTTCGAAGCGCACGGTGCCGGCGTACTCGGTGATGATCGGGCGCGTCAGCGGGTCCCAATGGGCCAGCGCGGCGCCAGCCTTGACGGATTGCTCGGCCTTGACGGTGAGCGTGGCGCCGTAGGGCACCTTGTGGCGCTCGCGCTCGCGGCCATGCTCGTCATGCACCACGATTTCGCCCGAGCGCGAGATCACGACCAACTCGCCTTTGCCGTTGGTGATGTAGCGCATGGTGGCGTTGAAGCCGATCATGCCGTTGCTGCGCGCCTCGACGCCGGAGGCCACCGCCGCGCGCGAGGCCGCGCCGCCGATGTGAAAAGTGCGCATGGTCAACTGCGTGCCCGGCTCGCCGATGGACTGCGCGGCAATCACGCCCACCGCCTCGCCAACGTTGACCAGTCCGCCGCGGCCCAGGTCGCGCCCGTAGCACTTGGCGCACAGGCCAAAGCGCGTTTCGCAGGTCAGCGCGGTACGCACGCGCACCTCGTCGATGCCGGCGCGCTCCAGTTGGTCGATGGCTTCCTCGTCCAGCATCTGGCCGGCCTGGACGACAGTTTCCTGCGTTTCGGGGTCGATCACGTCCTCGGCCGCGGTGCGGCCCAGAATGCGCTCGCGCAGCGACTCGATTACCTCGCCGCCTTCGACGATGGCGCGCATCAGCGAGCCGTTGGCGGTGCCGCAGTCGTCTTCGGTCACCACCAGATCCTGCGTTACGTCCACCAGGCGGCGCGTGAGATATCCGGAGTTGGCGGTTTTCAGCGCCGTGTCGGCCAGGCCCTTGCGCGCGCCGTGGGTCGAGATGAAGTACTGCAACACGTTCAACCCCTCGCGGAAGTTGGCGGTGATGGGCGTCTCGATGATCGAGCCGTCGGGCTTGGCCATCAGGCCGCGCA
>JAITMV010000220.1 GCA_031277295.1 Burkholderiaceae bacterium
CGCCTCACCCGCGCCGCTCTTCACCGTATTCAGAAATTGCCTAAACTGGTCAAATCTTTCTTCCAACAACCTGAATGCCAGTATGCGGTTTGTGACAATATTTTCTAAAAGGTTAGTAATTACACAATACCGCGGCATTACCCCAGGGATCGGGCGATTCGGGATCAAGGCGCGACATTTGCAAACAAATATTCAGCGCCTGCTCGTAACGCCCTTGCGTGTAAAGCTTTTCTTTTTGCTTGTCAAGGGCCAATAGTTGTTGATGTGTTTGTTCCATGTTGAGCATGGCAGGGAGCCTCTGATTAATTCCGCTCGCCCTGAAGCTCTGCCGAAGGGAATCCCCATGAAAATCAAGGGCTTCGGCAGAGCTTCAGCCCGAACGGTGTGCATTGTTCAGAGGTTCCCTAGAAACGGTGGTTGGACGCGCCCGAGCTTAGCTGTCATCGGGTGGGCTGGCAAGAACGACCAAGGCCGCGCACTCGTGTGCTTAGGCGAGGAGCAAGGCCGCCAGCGCGCCAGAACAGAACGCCCAGGTTTTGGCAGCCGGATCGGGCGCGTAGCGTTCTCACCCAAGAGGTGAAGGCCATTGAAGCCACAAAAGCCATTGTTCATGCGGGGTTCCTGAAGATAACAAGCGGCGGGCTGTCGTTTCCAGGGTCACTGTACTAGACTGCCGCCATGAACCTGATCCAATCCATTGTGGCGCAGGCTGCGGCCATGACCGAACTACGGCGCGACATTCACGCCCATCCCGAACTGTGCTTTGAAGAGACACGCACCGCCGAACTGGTAGCGGCTCGACTGACCGAGTGGGGCATTCCAATTCACCGCGGGTTAGGCACAACCGGCGTGCTCGGTATCGTGCATGGGCAAGATGGCGGCAACAACGGCAACGCCATCGGCCTACGCGCCGACATGGACGCGCTGCCGATGACCGAGCACAACACCTTCGCCCACGCCAGCCGTCACCCCGGCAAGATGCACGCCTGCGGGCACGACGGCCACGTCGCCATGCTGCTGGCGGCAGCGCGGCACTTGGCGAGTCACCGCAACTTCCAAGGCACGGCATATCTGATCTTTCAACCAGCCGAAGAAGGCGGCGGCGGCGCGCGCGAAATGATCAGAGACGGCCTGTTCGAGCGCTTTCCCATGCAGGCCGTGTTTGGCATGCACAACTGGCCCGGCTTGGAGCAAGGCCAGTTCGCCGTCGGCGCCGGGCCGGTCATGGCCTCCAGTAACGACTTTCGTATCGTCATCACCGGCAAGGGCGGCCACGCCGCGATGCCAGACACCGGCATCGACCCGGTGCCAATCGCCTGCCAGGTCGTGCAAGGCTTTCAGACCATCCTCACGCGCAACAAAAAACCCGCCGAAGCCGGCGTCATCTCGGTCACCATAATCCACGCTGGCGAGGCCAACAACGTCATCGCCGACACATGCGAAATTCAAGGCACCGTGCGCACCTTCACCGTCGAAACGCTGGATCTGATCGAGCGCCGCATGAAGGAGATCGCCGTCGGCGTCAGCGCCGCGTTCGGCGCCACATGCGATTTCCGCTTCAACCGCAACTACCCGCCCACCATCAACACCGCTCACGAAGCCGAGTTCTGCCGCCAAGTCATGGCCAGCATCGTCGGCGCCAATAACACCATGCCGCAAGAGCCAACCATGGGCGCCGAGGACTTCGCCTACATGCTGCAAGCCAAGCCTGGCGCGTACTGCTTCATCGGTAACGGCGATGGCGCGCACCGCGCAGGCTATGCGGGCGGCGGCCACGGCCACAATGCCGGCCCTTGTACCCTGCACAATCCCCGCTATGACTTCAACGACCATCTGATCCCGCTGGGCGCGACCTACTGGGTACGGCTGGTCGAGGCGTGGCTAGGCGGCGGATTGGCGTCCAACGTTGAACGTTGAGCACACCGTCCGCCGCGGGACGAATATCTGATGAACGCCTCGAGCCTGCCTGACGACCTGCGCGTATTCGCGCGCGACTGGCTGTCGTCCAACAACCTGCTGTGCCTGGGCGGCGAGCCTGCTTTGATCGACACCGGCCACGTCAAACACGCTGCCGAAACCGTCCGCCTGGTAGAGCAAGCGCTAGGCCTCAGCGTGGCGCTATCAACCATCGCCCACACCCACCTGCACAGCGATCACTGCGGCGGCACGGCTGCGCTGCAAGCCGCGTACCCCAGCGCGCTGACCTGGGTGCCCAAGGCGACGCTGCCGCACGTACAAGCCTGGGACGAAGACGCGCTGACCTTTGGCGATACCGCGCAGCGCTGCGCCCGCTTCACCGCCCAGCGTGCGCTGACGCCGGGACAAACGGTGCGGCTCGGTCAGCGCGACTGGCAAATCCACGCCGCGCCTGGCCACGACCGGCTGGCGGTGCTGCTGTTCGAGCCGCTCAGCGGTGTACTGCTGGCTGGCGACGCCATGTGGGAACACGGCGTGGGAATCATCTTTGAACACATCGAAGGCGGTAACGGTTTTACCGCCTTCATCGACACGCTGGCACTGATCGAGCGGCTTGAGCCGGCCGTTGTCATACCTGGCCACGGCGTGCCGTTCGCCCGCGCCGACGGCGCCATCGACGCCGCCCTGACCCGCGCCCGCCAACGCGTCGCCTACTTTGCCGATCACCCGGCGCAGCACGCGCTATACGCCGCCAAGGTGCTGCTCAAATACCAGTTTCTTGACGCCGAGCGCATGACCCGCCCGGCCCTGCGCGCCTGGATCGACAACGCCCCCATACTGCGCCGGCTACACCGCCAGCACCGCCCAGACCTGCTTTGGGATATCTGGCTGAGTCAGGTGCTGGCCTCACTGTCCGACAAGGGCGCGCTACAGCAAACCGACATCGAAGTCATCAACGGCCTATAAGCGGCGCCAAACGTCCGTTCAGCGCCGCCCAAAGAAACGCGTGCGTATCAGCCCACAACGATCTGATGGTTGGCCAGCAACTCCGCCAAGCTGGTGTCAGCCACCCCGTTGAGCGCCAGCAACTCGGTCGAAACGTAGGCGTTGCCCAAGCCATCGCGGTCGATGCTGATGGTCGTATTGCCGCCGCTTTGCGCAACCGAAACAAAGTCCGCGATCCGATCCCCGGCGTCAATCGTGGCCACGCCGTTTAAATAGTGCGCGGCGCCGTTGGCGTCGGGGGTATAGCCGACCAGCAGTTGCGAAATGTCCAGCCGATCAGCGTTGTCCGTTGCTTCGTAGAGGCCGACCGTAAACCCGTTGACCCGATCCGCGCCGTTGCCGCCCGTGCCACTCGCTGCGTTTCCGACCGGCTCGTACAACAGCGTATCCCGACCACCGCCCAGCAGGTTGAACGTGTCGTTGCCGCCGCGTCCATTAAACACGTTATCGCCCGCATTGTCGGTAAACACATCCTGCCCGTTTGCGCCCGCGATACCCTCGATATTGACGAAAACCGCCGCGCCAAAGCCGGTGTTCTGCGCGCCGGTGTTGCTCAAATCGACGCTAATGGCCACGTTGTTGGCCAACTTGTAGTCAACAATGTCCACGCCGCCAGTGTTACTCCACTGCCGGTCGTTGTCCGACAACCCGGAGGTACCGCCACCGCCGTTGAACACATCGTTGCCCAGCGTGGCGAAAAAGGTGTCGTTGTAGCCGGTGCCGACGATGCCCTTGCCGATATTGGCATCATTGCTTGCATTGCCGGCTTCGGCGGTGAACACGTAGGCATCGGTGGGCGCTCCGGCGTGCAGCCCCGTCCAAGCAGCATTGACGTTCTGGATATTGAAGCCGCCTGCCGCTCCAACACCGCCAACGTTTTGCTGCGCTCCGCCAATGTTGCGCAGCAGCACCGCCGTGTAAGTCTCCGACGCATCCAGGCCATAGAAGTCCACCAGCGCCCTGCTGTCACTGGTCTGGCTGCCGGCTTGGGGGTTGAGCACCTGGGTAGCGACCAAGTCACCGTCGGAATCGTACAACTTGACCGTATTGCCGAACAACGCATTGATGCCTTGCTGGTCGAGGATGCGCAGATGCAGCGAGGCTCCCTCAGGCACGGTGGCGGTACTCTGCACCAAGGTCACGCCGTAATTCGCGGTAAACGTCAGCAAGTCCTGACGGCCATCCCAATCGATATCGAGTATCTGCAAACCACTGATAGCCGAGCCATTCGCATCCGGCTTGGTTATCGTTGTCAGCGTGGACTGCGTGAAATTGACGCTGGCGGGGCTGGTAGTCGCATTGGTAAACAGCAGCACCGGCTGCGGGTTGCCGTTGGCATCGCCAGCATTGTTCGGGTAACGCGGCACCTCGATGATGTCAGTCCTGCCGTCGGCATTCCAGTCCACCGCAATCGAGCCTGCGCCCTCCATCTTGTCGCTGAAGACATACGTGTGCGAACTGGAGAGCAAGTCCATCCCTTCATAAACCGCATCGCCATCGGTATTCAACGCATGGAGGTTGCCCTTGCCGTCGTTGAACAAAATCTTGCTGTTGTTTTCGTTGGCCGAACTACTGCCTTGGGTAGAAGCCAGAAACAAATCCAGCCAGCCGTCGCCGTTGTAATCCGCCCAGGTCATCGACCAACCGCGAAATGAGTTGGAATCGTCGTTGTCCTCGAAAACGTTTTCGATGATCTGCGTGACCTTCAGCCCAGCGCTCGGGTTGGACGTCGTCGAATCAGTACCCGAATTGGTCATGACCACCAGCCGTTCGTTATCCGCAGACTCGGCATTGCGATTGGCCGTCAGGTAATTTTTGTCGGTGGTTCCGTGGAAGACGACATCGACAGCGCCGTCGTTGTTGATATCGACCACCGAAAGATCCCGATCCATTTGCGCCTGACCGTCTTGAAACGCTCTGGGACTACCGCCCTCGCCCACGTCGTAGTTTTTATTGAACCAGGGCGTCACCATGCCATTGGGGGCGGCAACGCCAGTGGGACCGCTGTTGGCCACGACCTGGGTGTCCGGCCCATAGCCTGCACCGTCGCCGGGCACCGTGCCGCCGTAAACAACGTCCACATAGCCATCGCCAATCTTGTCGAACACAGCCACGCCGCCATAACTCGACTTGATATTGCCGTAGGTGCTATACCGGATATACGTATCGGGATCATTGGCCTCATCAGGACCCGGCCCCTGGCCAAAGGTGCCGATCTGGAAAGTGTAGTAACCGCGATTTACCGTGCCGGAAGGCGTGTCGTAAATGCCAGTCTGCGTGTAGTTGGGGTCAACCATGTTCTTGAAAGCGGCCTGACCGTCGCCGTACTCCTTGTCCAGCCCAACCAGGTCCATGTAGCCATCGCGGTCGAAGTCGATGAACGACGCGGAGCCTAGCGCGCCATTCTTGCCCCGCGTCGCCGTCAACTGATTGGTGGCAAACCGGGCCACATTGGTCGCGTCGGTGCCATTGGCGTCCATCATCACCATGTTGGCGAACACCCGCCACTGGCCGTCCTCGCCGATAGTCACTGCAGTGGCCTTGTTCTGCCCATCGCTGTTGGCCGGCATGACCGGAGCAACCGGCGGCATGCCAATCACCAGCTCATTGCTTGTATCGTCCTGAGTCACGACCAAACCGCCAGCGTCTTTGAGCACCGCCCGCACGTCATACGTCCTTCCCTGCGTCAAGGCATTGGCATCCGGGATTTGCACGTACCAGTTATTGCTGCGCGGATCCACCACCACCGCGCCGTTTTGTGAGCTATACAGCACGCCATTGATCGTCACATCCAGGTATTCGCCTGCCAAAAAATCAAAAACCGTTGCGCCTGTCACGATGGGCGTCGTATCGGTCGTGGTTTGCGAATTGACAATGACCGTCAGGTCCACGTTGATGTCAAACGGCGCGGACAGAAGACCTGTCTCCCCTGCCAAATTCACCGCCTGCGCCGTGTAGCGGTAGCTGCGCTCATCAACCAGGCCCTCAAGCTGGTAAGTCCACTTGCCCGTGACGCGATCTATATCCGCATAACCGATGAAGACCGCGTTTTCATACACCGCAATCCGCTCATCGGCTGCCAGCGTCGCGATAGACACCGAGCCGTTCAACACAGGAGTACGATCATCCGTCGCGGCAACCGCGCTGGCAAGAAAATCGCCTCTGAGCAGCCCCACATCGTCCGTGTAGCTGTCAATGCTTACCGTCGCCACAGGCGGTGTAGCGGCAATAGTCACCAACTGCTCATCGCTGGCCCCCACGTTGCCGGCCACGTCCACCACGCGCATTCGGACGGTGGCAGTCGAAGTCAAAGCAGGATCGAAAAAACTCACCTTCGTGCCGCCCGTCACCGCCGGGGTAATATCAGCCCAGCTCAGACCGGCGTTACGCGAATAAAGCAGCCGCTCGGTGACATCGAGCGCCGCCGTCAAACTGGCATCAAGCGTCAGGCCATCGCTATCGTTGGTCACGAAATCACCCGTGACACCGCTGTCATGAAAGATGCTGGTGATCTCCGGCCTGATCGTAGGCGCCTGAGTATCGACGGCTACCCGCTCCTCGTCGGTGGCACCGACGTTTCCGGCTGAGTTGATGACGCGCACCGAATAAGAGTGAACGCCGTCGGCAAGCGTGCGCAGGTCGATGTAGTTCCAATTGCTGCTGCCTATGGGAATCGCCAGATCGGCCCAAGGACCGTTATCAACGCTAATCTCAGCCGTGTCTCCCGGCCGTAGCGGCTGATCCAAAGCGCCGCTGACGCGCATGTGGATATTGATGGAGGTGTAGTAATCCGCAGGAAGTTTGAGCGAACTAATCAGGCTCTGGGTGATCGGATTGGACGAAAACACCAGAGGAATTTCAGCGCCATCGCCAGGCCCAGCGGCTAAGGCGACGGCGACGCCGTTGGCGGCAGCGGCGCCGCTGGGCGGCGCAACGGCCGCGCTTATCTGCCCGGAGCCGGGAGTATCCGCGACGGAGGTTTGTAAAACAGGCGAGAACATTGACAAAGAAGCCGGCACCCAGCCGTTACCCGTCAACTCCCAGCCATCGGCGTTTGTCAGTTTGCGTATAGACATCTAAGCTTTCCATTACCATTACCATTAATCACACACCCTCGACCGTGTTGCCAAAGCCGAGGCCCAATCGCCCGCATTCCAGCCGGCAACCTTTACCCCAAGTCTTTCATTGCGTCGCCCACAAGCCCGGCGCACGCAATGCGCGCTTGTTTTGGACCCACTACTCACTACTGCCTCAGTCGACGTCAACCCAAACGCACGACCATCATTTGGCAGCCCCCCGCTCACCCCCGTCTCGCTCTATTTCCGTGAAATCATCCGCCGCCAGGCGAGCGCGGCGCCCAGCATTGATTCGATCTACACCATCCATCACCGAAACAACCGCAACCTCAAGCGGCCCTTGTGTTTACCTGTGGGGACGATGTCAACGCGCCATCCACGCCACGGCACCGCCAAGCCCCCGAAAAATTGTTCCGTTTCCTTCGGCCTTGCACGCCAACACCGGTTGACCCAAGACCGCTTGTCGGCTCCAGCTTGAAGCCGCTGACTGCCTCCAGGCAGATCTCTCCAGGATTTCATGTCTCCATTCACACTCAGCCGCCTATGCCCGTCACAAGCACTGGGCGACACACCAACCGTCACACCGTAAGCAAATGTGTGAGTTTGTAAATATATCTTTACATACAGTGTTCAGTGTAAATACACACACGATAGAATTCATATGATTTTCGTGCCGTTTTTGACATTTTTGCCTGAAAATGGTTGTTGAACGCACCCAATCCCGGCCGTCACCGGGTGGGCCAGCGCGACCGATGGTAAGCGCTTAGTGCTAACGCATCCCGCAGGCTAGTCTCAATGCTGTTCAGATAGGCGAGCTTTGCAAAATCTCTCTGACCCGCATGAACGCTGGCGTTTCGAGGTCATCACGGGTGGCAAGAGCTCCCAGGTTTTGATCGGATCAATATCAATTTCCCAGAAGTGAGTGCGGCGCAAAACTTCCTCTATCGCCATTGCCGCGAAGTGTCCGCCTTCATGCATGAGCGCCAACTTAAGGATTGTTTACCACAAAACTATCCATCGTCACTCCCGCGAAGGCGGGAAGACGAGGCCGCAGGCTGAAGTTTCGCTAAAGCGAAGCTTCGAGGAACGGCCATCCACAGGGCGGCATCCACGAGAGCCGAGTCTTGAACCTAATCGCCCGCTGGCGCGGGGTTGGCTAGTGCTCCGTTCCATCAAAACCTTTACAA
>JAITMV010000264.1 GCA_031277295.1 Burkholderiaceae bacterium
CTTTGTCCGCCATGCTGCGTTGCAAATGCTCGCAATACCACTCGGTATTGCTGCGCTTTGCGCCTTGCCTGGCGAACAAATCCATCGATTTCATTTGTCAACCTTTTGGTGGAACGAAGTACTAGCCCGCCGCCGTAAAGTGTCCCGATTTGCCGCCGCGCTTTTCCAGCAGGCGCACGCCGGTGATGACCATGCCGCGGTCGGCGGCCTTGCACATGTCGTAAATGGTCAGCAGCGCGATTTGCACTGCGGTCAGCGCTTCCATCTCGACGCCGGTGGGAGCAGTGGTTTCGACGGTGGCGATGCACGATACGGCGCTGAGGCCCGAGTCTTGGGCGCCGTTCGTTTCGAACTCAATGGCCACGCGCGACAGCGCCAGTGGGTGGCACAGTGGGATCAGGTCGCTGGTTTTTTTGGCCGCCATGATGCCGGCGACGCGGGCGATGCCCAGTACGTCGCCCTTCTTGGCGGTGCCGGAGCGAATCAGCGCCAGCGTCGCCGGTTGCATCTCAATGCGCCCGGTAGCCACCGCCACGCGGTGCGTGGCCGGCTTGCCGCCCACGTCCACCATGTGGGCTTGGCCCAGGGCGTCAAAATGGGTCAGCGGCGAAGAAGGCGGCAAGCTTGTGGTCATGGCGGGTGGTGGAACGGAACGCGCGGGGCGGAACGGGCATCATACGAGTAGCATCCACTTTTCCTGCCACCGTGCGCTTTCACCGGCACCCGCAATGATTCAACCATTCAAGCCCAAACTTCTGCCCGCGTTTGCGCGACAAGCGCTGGCGGTTTTAGTTTGCACCGCCATGATGGCTCCCGCTTGGGCGCAAGGCACTGCCGCCAGGCAGCCTGACGAGCCGATGGCGCGCGGGCTGCCGACGCTGGGCGATGCCGGCATCATGACCCCGCTGCAAGAGCGCAAGCTGGGCGATCAGATCGCGCGCGAGCTGTACCGTGATCCGACTTATCTGGACGATCCGATCCTGGGCGAATACGTGGACGGCATCTTCGGCTCTCTGCGCGTCGGCGCGCGCGCGCGCGGCGAATTGCCGCCCGAATTGGACGAACGTTATGCCTGGCAGGTGCTGCTGGGGCGTGACGGCACCATCAACGCCTTCGCGTTGCCCGGCGGCTACTTCGGATTGCACACCGGGCTGCTGGGGGCGGTCGCCTCGCGTGACGAACTGGCCTCGGTGCTGGGACACGAAATGACTCACGTCACCCAACGTCACATCCCGCGCCTGCTAAGCCGGCAGGACCGGCAGGCGCCGCTGATGTTGGCCGCCATGGTGTTGGGCGCCATCGCCGCCAGCCGCAATCCTCAGATTGGCGCGGCGCTGTCGGTGGGTGGGCAGGCGGCAATGATCCAGCAGCAACTCAACTTTTCGCGCGACATGGAGCGCGAAGCCGACCGCATCGGCTACGGCATCATGACGCAGGCCGGTTTTGCGCCCGAAGGCTTCGTCAGCATGTTCCAGAAGCTGCAAAACGCCTCGCGCATCAACGACAACGGCGACTGGCCCTATCTGCGCGGCCACCCGCTGACCACTCAGCGCATCGCCGACATGCAGCAGCGCCAACAGAATATGCCGCGCCATGCCGCGCCGACGCCGGATCTTGAGACGCCGCTGATCGCTGCCCGCGCCCGCGTCCTCGGCCGTCCCGGCGTGGACGTGCTGCGCGGCTGGGCGGGCGAGCCTGATCAACGCGGCTTCGCCCAGCAGCCGCTGGCGCAGCGCGCCGGCGCGCTTTACGCCGCCGCCTTAGCCAACGCCGGGTTGCGCGATCTGCCGCGCGCTCAGGCCCAGGCCGCGCAACTGGCGCTGGCGGTGGCGGGCGACGCGCGCGCCACGGCCCAAGCGCGCCTGCTGCAAGCCGAACTGGCATTGCAAGCCGGCCAACCGGCGCGCGTGCTGGAACTGCTGCCAACGCCCGCGCGCCCGGCCAGCGCCGCGCCGCAGAGTCAGGCCGGCCGTGCCGCGCTGCTGCTGCGCGCGCAGGCGCAAACTCGCAGCGCTCAGGCGGCCGAGGCGACGTCGGCGCTACAAACCTGGCTGAGCGACCACCCACGCGACGCCAGCGCCTGGCAAGTCATGGCCGCGGCCTGTGCCGCCCAGGGACAAACGCTGCGCCAACTGCGCGCCGAGGGCGAAGTGCAACTGGCGCGCATGGACTACGCCGGGGCGGTGGATCGCTGGCGTGCCGCGCAGGACTTTTCGCGCCAGCAGCGCGGCGGCGGCAGCGCCGACCTGATCGAAGCCAGCATCGTCGATACCCGCCTGCGCCAAGCGCAGGAATTGCTGCGTCAGCAGGAACGCGACGAGAAAGAGCAGCGCTGACTCAACTCTTGACGTCAAAAATCCTGTTCAGCACGGCGTCGATCAGAAGACCCAGCGCCGAGTAAATCAGCGAGCCGATCAACGCGGCCCCGAAGCCGTCGACGTGAAAACCGTCGAGCAACCCCGAGGCGGCCCAGAACATCAGTGCGTTGATGACGAAAAGAAACAGCCCCAGCGTCAGGAGGGTGACCGGAATCGTCAGAATCACCAGCACCGGCCGCAGCAACATGTTCAGCAGGCCGATCACCAGCGCCGTCAGCATGGCCGAGCCGAAGCCGGCCACCGAAACACCGCTGTAGACGTAGGCCACGCCCAGCAGGGCGGCGGCCGAAAGCAGCCAATTGAGGAGTTGTTTCGTCATGCGATCACAAGAGG
>JAITMV010000102.1 GCA_031277295.1 Burkholderiaceae bacterium
GTGTTGTTGACGTGGTCGTCGCCGCGGATGACGTGGGTGATGCGCATGTCGATGTCATCGACGACGACGCAGAAGTTGTAGGTGGGCGTGCCGTCGGGCCGGGCGATGACCAGGTCGTCCAACTCGTCGTTGCGGATTTCTATGCGGCCCTTGACTTTGTCGTCCCATGCCACCACGCCATCCGGCGGGTTGCGAAAGCGCAGCACGGGCTGCACGCCTTCAGGCACGGGCGGCAAGGTCTTGTCGGTTTCAGGCCGCCAGGTGCCGTCATAGCGCGGCTTTTGCTTGGCGGCCATCTGACGCTCGCGCAGCGAGTCGAGTTCGGCCACGCTCATGTAGCAGGGATAGACGTGGCCGGCGGCCTGCATTTGCGCCAGCACCTCGCGGTAGCGCGCCATGCGCTGCATCTGGTAGTAAGGCCCTTCGTCGTGGTCGAGGCCGAGCCAGGCCATGCCTTGCAGGATGACATCGACGGCGGCTTGGGTCGAGCGTTCCAGGTCGGTGTCTTCGATGCGCAGGATGAAGTCGCCGCCTTGCGCGCGCGCGAACGCCCACGGGTACAGCGCCGAGCGGATGTTGCCCAGATGGATGAAGCCGGTCGGCGACGGGGCGAAGCGGGTGCGGATGCGCGGGGGGGAAGCAGTGGTTGGTTCGGTCATGTCAGTGATTGATTGTGCTTGGCGCCAGCCGCATTGCATCAAATCGTTTCGCGTTAACGTGAATGCCTCTTTCGGCGCGATCACGTCACCGCAAAAATTAAACGCTCAACCTACAACGTCCAGCCCGCGCGCCAGGTCGGTCTCGATGTCGGTGGGGTGCTCCAGCCCGACGGCCAGCCGGATCAAGCCCTGCCCAACGCCAGCGGCTTGGCGTTGTTCTTCGCTCAGGCGGCCGTGCGAAGTGCTGGCGGGGTGACAGATCAGGGTTTTCACGTCGCCCAAGTTGGTTGCCAGCTTGCAGATCCGGCAGGCGTCAAGCACGCTGAAGGCATGTTCGCGCGCTCGCTCGGGCGTGTCACCCTTGACGCTGAAGGCGATCACCGCGCCGCCGACTCCCTCTTGCTGCGCCATCGCCAGCGCGTGCTGGGGGTGCGAGGGCAGGCCGGGGTAGAACACGCGCTCGACGGCGGGGTGTGCCTCCAGCCATTGGGCAATGCGCAGGGCGTGGCGGCTTTGCGCTTGCACGCGCACGGCCAGCGTTTCCATGCCCTTGTGTACGACCCACGCATTGAAGGGCGCAAGCACCATGCCGGCGGTGCGGATGAGCGGCGCGAACACTTCGTCCACCAGCTTGCGCGACGCACAGATGGCGCCGGCCATGACGCGGCCTTGACCGTCCAGAAATTTGGTGCCGGAGTGGATGACCAGATCGGCGCCCAGCGCCAGCGGTTTTTGCAGCGCGGGCGTGGCAAAGCAGTTGTCCACCGCCAGCAGCGCGCCGGCGCCTTGGGCCAACGCGGACAGGGCGCGGATGTCGCACACTTCGGTGAGTGGGTTGGTCGGCGTTTCGGCAAACAGCAGGCGTGTATTCGGGCGCAGCGCGGCTTGCCATTCAGCCACGTCGGTCTGCGACACGAAGGTGGTTGCTACGCCAAATTTGCCGAACTCGCTGGCGAACAGCTTGATGGTGCTGCCGAACATCGATTGCGAGCAGATCACGTGGTCGCCGCTTTTGAGCAGGCCCATGCCCATCAACAGGATAGCGGCCATGCCGCTGGCGGTGCCGATGGCGGCCTCGGCGCCCTCCAGCGCGGCCAGCCGGCGTTCAAAGGCGGTGACGGACGGGTTGCTGGTGCGCGAGTAGGTGTAGCCGTCTTCCTCGCTGGCAAAGCGCCGTGCCGAGGCAGCGGCGTCGGGCTGCACGAAGCAACTGCTCAGGTACAGCGCCTCGGAGTTTTCGCCGTATTGGCTGGGGGCGATGCCGGTATGCAACGCCAAGGTGTCGGGGTGCAGGCTGGCAGGAGGATATTGATCGGACATGGGGGCGCTCTCAAAAAAGGGGTTCCTGACCGTCTTGCCCGCTCTTGGCCAACTGGCGCTGCATACGGGCTAGGCTTTCTTCGGTAATGTCGCCGGTCACGTACACGCCGTCAAAGCATGAGGCGTCGAACTCCTGCACCGTGGGGTTCAACACGGCGACGGCGTGCTTCATCCCCGCCACGTCCTGATAGATCAACGCGTCGGCGCCGATGAGCTGGCGCACGTCTTCCTCGCTGCGACCGTGCGCCACCAGTTCTTCGTGCGTGGGCATGTCGATGCCATAGACGTTGGGGTAGCGCACCGGCGGCGCGGCGCTGGCCATGTAGACCTTACGCGCGCCGGCCTCGCGCGCCATTTGCACGATTTCGCGGCTGGTGGTGCCGCGCACGATAGAGTCATCCACCAGCAGCACGGCGCGGCCAGCGAATTCGCTGGTGATGGCGTTCAGCTTCTGGCGCACCGACTTTCTGCGCACCGACTGACCAGGCATGATGAAGGTACGGCCGACGTAGCGGTTTTTCACGAAACCTTCGCGGTACGGCTTGCCCAGCAGTCGCGCCAGTTCGGTCGCGCTCGGGCGGCTGGATTCGGGGATCGGGATCACGACGTCGATTTCTTCCGGCGGCACGGTGGAGATGACGCGCTTGGCCAGCGCCTGCCCCAGATTAAGGCGCGCCTGATAGACCGAGATGCCATCCAGCGTCGAATCGGGCCGCGCCAGGTATACGTATTCAAAGATGCAGGGCGATAGGCGTGTGTCGTCGGCGCAGACTTGCGCGTGCAGCGCGCCGTCAAGCGTGACGTAGATCGCCTCGCCCGGCGCCACGTCGCGCTCCAGCGCATGGCCGGTACCCTCCAGCGCCACCGATTCGCTGGCCACCATGACCCCGCCGTCAGCGCCACGTCCAAAACACAGCGGGCGAATGCCAAACGGATCGCGTAGCGCCAGCATCCCATGCCCGGCAATGTGCGCCACCACCGCGTAGGAACCGCGCACGCGCCGGTGTACCCCGGCCACGGCGGCAAACACTTCGCGCGGGCCCAGCTTGGCGCCGCGGGTGGTTTTTTCCAGCTCATGCGCCAACACGTTGAGCAGCACCTCGGAGTCGCTGTCGGTATTGATGTGGCGGTGATCGTCAGTAAACAGTTCTGCCTTGAGCGTCCGCGCGTTGGTCAGGTTGCCGTTATGCACCAGCGCGACGCCGAACGGCGCGTTGACGTAAAACGGCTGCGCCTCTTCCTCGCTGTTGGCGTCGCCGGCGGTCGGATAGCGCACCTGCCCCAGGCCGCTGGCGCCGGGCAGCGCGCGCATGTTGCGTGTGCGGAATACGTCGCGCACCATGCCCTTGTCCTTGTGCATGAAAAACCTGCGCTCGTGCTGAGTCACGATGCCGGCGGCGTCCTGCCCACGGTGCTGTAGCAGCAACAGCGCATCGTAGAGCAATTGGTTGACGGGTGCGTTGCTGACAACGCCGACGATGCCACACATGATGGGCTCCGGTGGAATGAATGAAACTTGTCGCGGTTCCGATTGTCAGCCGGAAAGGTAGCGTCCCAGGCTCGGCAACCAAGGATCGATCCGGCTCAGGGCGTATTCCAGCCAGCGCGCGCTGACCGAGCCGCGCCACCAGCTTTCTTCGTGCAGCGGCGTCTTCAGCGCGATTACCGCCAGCGCCAGCAGCAGCAGCGCCCCGCGCACGGTGCCGAAGGCGGCCCCAAACACCCGGTCCACCGGCCGCACGCCCAGCAACAGGGTGGCACGGCGCGCACGGTGAGCGAAAAAACCGCAAACAAATGCGGTGCCGATGAACACCAGCGCAAATCCGACCGCGTAGCGCAGCGACTCGCTTGATTCACCCATCGGCAACCAGTGACCAACGGTGTCAGCCGACCCGCGGGCGGCGACAAAAGCCAGCGCCCAGCCGCCGAGCAGCAGCACTTCGTACACCAGGCCGCGCCACGCCCCCAATACCAGCGAGGCCGACACGACAAGCAAGCAGACCCAATCGACGGCGCTGACAGCGACCATTTTCAAAGTGGTTGAACCGAACCGGACAGGCCCGCTTTGCGCAACACGGCAGCGGCGCGCTCGGCATCGGCGCGGCTGGCGTAAGGCCCTGCGCGCACACGGGTGCGCTTGCCGCCCTTGGCGTTTACGACTTGTATATATATCTTCAAGCCGGTACGCTCGGCCTGCTGGCGCACCTGGCTCGCCATGTTGGCGCCGACGAACGCGCCGATCTGAACAACGAAGCGGCCCGCCGCCGAGCCAGCCGGCGGTGCAGGCCGAGGCAGCGCGCTCCGCTCGCCAAGCAAAGCGCGCACGCGTGCGGCTTCAGCTTCAGTCTCGCGACGAGCGGGCGTCGGAACATCAGCGCGGCGAGCAGAAGCTGACGCCGGCCGCGCTGGTGCTAAAACCGGCGCCTGTGTCATCGCCGCCGCGTCGTTGCCAGAACCGGACGGCGTGGTAATAATGACCGGCGCGCCCGAAGAAGCGCCCGTTGATGAACTGCTGGCGGCGCCCACGCGACCGTTGACGGAGGACGGCGCCGACGACGCGCGCAACGGCGGCACGCGATCCTGGTCGGGGATGCTAATCGGCGTATCCACCGTCACCGGCCGTGGCTCGGTGTCGAACAACAGCGGAAACCCGATCACCGCCACCAGCACCAACACCGCCGCACCCAATAGACGGTGACGCGCCCGGCGACGCAGCGTTTCGACGGTTTCTTGCGGCCGGGCGGCCGGCTCGCCGCCACGGCCCCGCGGCTCGCTCTGGATGGGGCCGCGCTGGCGAAACTTGAAAAAAGCCATGAAAGGTTAAGCGTTTGGCGTTGAGCATCCAGCGTGCGAAACGGCGCCTTTGAGAACCTGTGAAAGGAGGTATTTCACGCCAAACGCAAAACGCTCAACGCTGAACGTCTCCACCAAGCACGCCGCCGACGGTGTAAAACGATCCGAAAACGATGATTCTATCCGCCGTGTCGGCGCTGGCTGCGGCTGCGGCCAACGCCTGCGCCGGCGTATCGAACACCTGCGCCGCCGCGTCTGTGCGCCGGGTCAGCTTTTGCCAAAGCGCATACAGAGCAGTGCCCCTGGCAGCGCGTGGGGTGGGCAGATCGGTGAAATACCAGCGCTCCACCAGCGCATCCATGCGCGTGAGCATGGCCACCGCATCCTTGTCGGCCATAGCTCCGAACACGGCGTGTGTGGCGGGATAAAAGCCCATCGCGTCCAGATTCAGCGCCAGCGCCGCCACCGCGTGCGGGTTGTGCGCCACATCCAACACCCGCACAGGCTGTCCGGGTACGACCTGAAAACGCCCCGGCAATTGCACTAGCGACAATCCGCCGCGCACCGCCTGCGCGGTGACGGGTAAGCACGCATGCATGGCTTCCAGTGCCGCCAGCGCGCCTGATGCGTTGACCAGTTGATTGGCCCCGCGCAGCGCCGGATACGCCAACCCGTGGTAGCGCCGTTGCCGCCCGCTCCAGGCCCATTGCTGGCGGTCGCCGTGGTGCCGATAGTCGCGCCCCGGCAGCCATAAATCAGCCCCGATTTCCAGCCCGCGGTCAATCACGCTTTGCGGCGGCATCGGGTCGCTGACGATAGCCGGCCGGCCGGTACGCAGTATTCCGGCCTTTTCCAGCCCGATCCGCTCGCGCGTATCGCCCAACAGTTCGGCATGGTCGATGTCAATGCTGGTGATGATGGCGCAGTCGGCGTCGAAGACGTTCACCGCATCGAGCCGTCCGCCCAATCCCACTTCCAAAATCGCCGCGTCAAGCCGGGCGCGCGCCAGCGTGTCGGCAATCGCCAGCGTGGTGAACTCAAAATACGTCAACATCGCCTCGCTGCGGGCGCGCTCCACCGCCTCGAAACCGGCAATCAAATCGGCGGCATTGACGGGCGCGCCGCCGATGCGACAGCGCTCCTCGAAGCGCACCAAGTGCGGCGAGGTATAGGCTCCGGTGCGATAGCCGGCCTGCGTCAATATCGCCTCCAGCAGCGCCACCGTCGAACCCTTGCCATTGGTGCCCGCGACCGTAAACACCGGGCAATCAAAGCGCAACCCCATGCGCCGCGCCACCGCGCGCACGCGCTCCAGTCCGAGGTCGATGGTCTTGGGGTGCAGGCGCTCGCAGTGTGCGAGCCAGTCGTCGAGGGGGGGCGTCACGGTGCCGATTGTCACCCAGACGTGGCATGATCGCCCTCATGAGCGCGCCCATCACCCTGTACGGCATCCCTAACTGCGACACTGTCAGGAAAGCACGCGCATGGTTGGCCGTGCGCGGGGTCGAGGTGGCGTTTCACGACTTCAAAAAGCACGGCGTGCCGCCCGATCAGTTGCAGCGCTGGATCGCCGCCGTCGGCTGGGAACGGCTGCTGAACCGGCAGGGTACGACCTGGCGCAAGCTGGACGCGGCCACCCAAGCCAGCGTACATGACGCCGCCAGCGCCGCCGCGCTGTTGATGCGGCAGCCGAGCGCGATCAAGCGGCCTGTGGTTGAATGGAGCGCAGGCGGCGTGACAGTGGGCTTTGCGCCCGACGACTGGCAGCAGCGGGTAGGCTGAAAATGATCTGGTGTTTTGTAATCGTTCAATTACAATTGCCGTCATGTTCGAGATCAGGCTGACCGCCCCGTTCACCGCTTGGTTGGCTGGCATCCGGGATAAATTGACGCTGCTGCGCCTGCGCCGCCGGTTGGAAAAGCGCAGTTCGGCCACTTGGGTGATGTCAAATCGGTAGGCGGCGGTGTGTACGAAATGCGCGAAGATTTCGGCCCCGGCTGGCGCATGTACTACGTTCGACACGGACAGGTTTTGATTGTGATGCTTGGCGGCGGCGGCAAGTCCTCGCAGCGCGCCGATATCTAATGCGGCAATCGACTTCGCCGCCACTTTGGAGATTGAACCATGACGCAAAAGAAGATCAAGATTTCCGAGCTTCGCGTGTTCGACATGGCGGAGTATCTGGACAGCGAGGAGGCGATTGCCCAATACCTGAGCATCGTGCTGGAAAAAAACGATCCGTCGGCCCTGGCCGAGGCGTTGGGCACCGTTGCCCGCGCGCGCGGCATGGCGGCGGTGGCCGAAGGTGCGGGCATCACCCGAGAGGCGCTGTACAAGGCTTTGCGGCCCGGCAGCCAGCCGCGCTTCGAGACAATTCAGCGCGTATGCACGGCGCTGGGCGTACGGCTGACGGCGGTTCCGGCTTGAGCGTGCTAAAACGTTTGACGCTGGGCGTTTAGCGCGCAATACCTCTTCCGGCCCCGCCACCGCGCCCGCCAGACCCTCCGCGCCAAACGCCAAACCCACGATGCTCATCGCCGGCCACTCCTGGACCTTCTGGCTCGGCTGGGCATGGACGCTGTCAAGCGTGGTGCTGACGGTGTGGATCATCATGCAGCGCCGCTCGCCGGTGTCCACGCTGGCGTGGATTGTGGTGCTGAATCTGATGCCAGTCATCGGCCTGCTGGTATACGCCGCCTTTGGCCCGCAACGGGTGCGGCGCCAACGCCTCAGACGCTGGCACCGGCGAGCGGCGGCCATGTCGCGCCAGGAGCGCGAAGCAATGCGCGCCGAGCACGCGCAAGCGCCTTTGTGGGCCAGCCAACATGCCAAACTGATCGAGCGCGCCTGCGGACTGCCGGTATCCAGCGCGCGGCAGGTGGACATCTTGTCTGGCGGCGGCGTCACGCTGGCAGCGCTGTTGGACGAAATCGGTCACGCTAAACGCCACATTCACCTGGAGTACTACATCTTTGAGCCGGATCAGACCGGCGTGCGTCTATTGCGCGCGTTATGCGATAAGGCGCTCACCGGCATCAAGGTGCGGTTACTGGTGGACGCCATCGGTTCGGCCCGGTTGCTGCGCCGAGGGCATCGCCCGCTGCTCGATGAGTTGCGCGCCGCTGGCGCCGAATTGGCCGTATTCCATCCCGCGCGGCTGGATCGCCTGCGCCCACTGGTCAACCTGCGCACGCACCGCAAGATCGCAGTGGTGGATGGACGCACTGGTTTTGTCGGCGGCATCAACATCACCGATGACGAGAACGAACAGATTCACCCCGAGCACGCCTACCGCGACACGCACCTGCTGATCCGCGGCGGCGCGGTGCGCTGGTTGCAGTATTTGTTTTTGCAGGATTGGCGCTATGCCGAAGGCTCGCCTCCCGCGCCCGGCGAAGATCTGCTTCCGCACGAGCCGCCGGGCAACCTGCCGGTGCAGGTCGTTGCCTCCGGCCCGGACGCCGACACCGAGGCGCTGCACCGCGCGCTGATCGACGCGCTGAATCTGGCGCGCGAGCGCATCTGGCTGGCCACACCGTACTTCGTGCCGACCGAACCGGCGCTGATGGCGCTGACCAACGCCGCCCTGCGCGGCGTGCAGGTCAAGCTGATCGTGCCCGAGCGCAGCGACTCGCGCATCGTCACCGCCGCCGCGCGCTCGTACTATCAGGAACTGCAAGACGCCGGGGTGCGGGTATTCGAATACCGCGGTCGCATGTTCCACGCCAAGACGCTACTGGTGGACGACTACTACGGCATGGTCGGCAGCGCCAATTTCGACAACCGCAGCCTGCGGTTGAACTTCGAGGTTGCAGCCGTGGTATTGGGGCGCGAGTTCAACCAGCAATTGGCCGACATGTTCAACGCCGACTTGTCGCATTGCCGCCAAATACCCGCACAGCGCCGCGTGCCGCCGCACCAACGGCTGTTCGAGGCGGTGGCGCGGCTGGCGTCGCCGCTGTTGTGAGAAATGACGCATGACTTTGCCGCGCTCGGGCGACGCGCTTGGGCGGCGCATGAGACTGAACAAGTCATTTCATCATGCCCGGCACAGCCGGCGTCATTTGTCATTTTGACCGTGCCAAAATCGCCGCCGCCACTCACCAGGAGCCCCGTTCATGGACGCCAAAACTTCGCCCCTATCACTGCTGAATGACCCCGG
This sequence comes from Burkholderiaceae bacterium, assembly GCA_031277295.1. GTDB lineage: Bacteria > Pseudomonadota > Gammaproteobacteria > Burkholderiales > Burkholderiaceae_C > Ottowia. The sequence goes on from JAITMV010000102.1 coordinate 8,935, forward strand.
CCTGCTCAAAACCGACGCCCTGATCGGCGGCAAATGGATCAAGGGCAAAAAACGCTTTCCGGTTACCGACCCCGCCACGGGTCTGACATTGGCCGACGTGGCCGACCTCGGCGCGCGAGAAACCAATGCCGCCATTGCCGCGGCCAATGCCGCCTGGCCGGCCTGGCGCGAATTGACCGGCAAGCAGCGCCACGCCATCATGCTGAAGTGGTTCCAACTGCTGATGGCGAATCAGGATGACCTAGCCCGCCTGATGACCGCCGAGCAAGGCAAGCCCTACGCCGAGGCCAAAGGCGAGGTTGCCTACGGCGCCAGCTTCGTCGAATGGTTTGCTGAAGAAGCCAAGCGCGTGGGCGGCGAGACGCTCGCCACCTTCGACAACAACCGCCGCCTGCTGGTCATCCGCCAGCCCATCGGCGTATGCGCGGCCATCACGCCGTGGAACTTTCCGCTGGCCATGATTACGCGCAAGATAGCGCCCGCACTGGCCGCCGGCTGCACAGTGGTCATCAAGCCGGCAGAACTCACCCCCCTTACCGCTTTGGCCGCTGCTGAATTGGCGCTGCGCGCGGGCGTGCCAGCGGGTGTCATCAATGTCGTCACCGGCATGGACGCGCCGGTCATTGGCCGGGCGCTGTGCGCCAGCGACACGGTGCGGCACCTGTCGTTCACCGGCTCCACTGAAGTCGGTCGCATCCTGATGGCGCAATGCGCGCCCACGGTCAAAAAGCTGGCGCTGGAGTTGGGCGGCAACGCGCCGTTCATCGTGTTCGACGACGCCGACGTCGACTCCGCCGTCGAAGGCGCCATCGCCAGCAAATACCGCAACGCCGGCCAGACCTGCGTGTGCGCCAATCGCATCTACGTGCAAGACGGCGTGTACGACCAATTCGTCAAAAAGTTTGCCGCCAAGGTCAAGACGCTGAAGGTCGGCAACGGCTTCGATGCCGGGGTCGTGCAGGGGCCTTTGATCGAAGACGCCGCCGTCGCCAAGGTCGAGCGCCACGTGAAAGACGCGGTCAAAAAAGGCGGCAAGCTCATCACCGGCGGCAAAAAACTTAAGGGCCAGTTCTTCGCCCCCACCGTCATCGCCAGCGCCCGCGCCGACATGCTGGTGGCGCGCGAAGAAACCTTCGGCCCGCTGGCGCCGGTGTTTCGCTTCAAGACCGAAGCTGAAGCCATAGCCGCCGCCAACGCCACCGAATTCGGTTTGGCCAGCTACTTCTACGCCCGCGACGTGGGCCGCATCACCCGCGTCAGCGAGGCGCTGGAATACGGCATGGTCGGCATCAACGTCGGCATCATCGCCACCGAGCACGTGCCCTTCGGCGGCGTCAAACAATCCGGCCTGGGCCGCGAAGGCTCGCGGCATGGGATCGATGAGTACGTGGAGATGAAGTATTTGTGCGTGGGGGATGTGATGAAGTGAATGCCTGTCAAGCGTCAAGCAAGAACCTTGCAGAGTGCCAGATTACTCAAACAATTCCGCATGCGTGCCGGCACGGACAAAAACAACCAAACCCACTTTAGCGCTGTCATCGAGTTTGTATGCCAATAGAAAATCCCCGCCAATGTGACATTCCCTGTGCCCTTCCCATTCGCCACCCAGTGGATGATCCAGCCACTGCGGGCCGAGTGGGCCATCGTTGGCAATGAGCAAAAGCATGGCTTCCTTTAGCCGATTCATGTCGTATCGGCCAGATCTTGACAGGCGCTGCCAATCCTTGAGAAAGGACTTTGCGTAGTCGGCTGCCCGAGGGCATGTGGCGCGTTTACCCTAGAAACGGCAGTTGGACGCGCTCGCCAGTGCCGTTACGGCTAAGCCAGGCAAGGCGCGAGGACGCCGCGGGCTAATGCCCGCAAGGACGAGTAACGCCGCATGGCTTAGGCGTAGCGGTGCTGGCGAGTGCGTAGCGCGCTCACCAAAGAGGTGAAGGCTATCGGAGTCACGAAGTCAGTATTCATGCGGCTTTTGAGAGGGTAACAAGCGATCAGCTGCCGTTTCTAGGGTACTGGCCGCTGTTTTTTTCGAGGTCATCGAACAATTCAGAAGCCGTGGCAAAGTGTCCCCGACGAGTGCGGGCAATCGCATCGGCCTCAGCTATCGCCATACGTGTTGCAGCGTTTGGGACTTTGAGGGCAAACGGCAGTTGTTTCTCAGCGACGACGCGCATCAGAAATACACGCACGGCATCAGACAGGGAAAGCCCCATTGCAGCCAGCGTTTCCGTGGCTTGCTCCTTGATTTTTTCGTCCATGCGGACATGAACCATCGTCGTGGTAGCCATAGTGCCGATAACTCCTTGGGCGATCATGAGATACATTGTATCTCAAGGTACTGAAAGTCTGTAAGAATCTGTTTGCCGCGCGCGGTGTAGACACGGCTAGTGTCTAGTTGCATAAATATTCGCACAAATAAAACCGATGCATTCGTGCTCAGGGCAAGGCGCAAAGCGCAGCAATACCGAGTGGTATTGCGAGCATTTGCAACGCCGCCCTGGGC
>JAITMV010000266.1 GCA_031277295.1 Burkholderiaceae bacterium
GCGCGGGCTGGTCGGTAGCTGGCGCTGGCGACATCAACAAGGATGGCTATGACGATCTGATCGTCGGGGCGCCTTACGGTGATGACGGTGGCGGCAACGCTGGCGAGGCCTATGTGATCTTTGGCAGTCCCAAGTTCGGTTACGGCTATACGGGCGGCGCGGTGAATACCGGCGGCGGCAGCGGCCTTGCCCTTTCTGCCATCGCCCGAGACGACGACGCCGAACTCGGCGCGGATGGCTCCGGCCTGCTCGACATAAGTCTTCAGGACCTGCTGGGCGCCTCGAATGCCGCGGGCGATCAGGCCGGCGCGCTCGATTCGGGCGCCGCTGACGGCTTGTTGCAGCAAAGCGCGGGTATTCAAGCCGTTGATGATCTCATCTTCCTCAACAATACGTACATCGCCCCTGCCGGCGATACCGTGACGCTGTTGTTGCAGCAGGGCCTGCAAGCGCTGGTTGTCGACTGATGCAATGTGTAGCGTGCCAAGAGCGCGGGATTTCGCACGGAACTTCGCGCTCTTGGCAGTATCAGGATAATCAGTAACAATTGATCCCTGGCCCGACGCAATGGGCTGTGGCAAGGAAAAGGAAAGAGTGCTATGAAGCCTTCGCAAATGTCCCCAAGGCCATCCTATCTGTCCAGGGCGCTTGCCGCCGTGGTGCTGCCGGTCGTGTTGCTGGCGCTCAGTGGTTGCATCATCAAGCGTTACGAATGGGTCGAGGTCGGCCCGCCGGTTCGCCATGCAGAAGTGCCCTCGCTACCAGCGTCTGCGCCGGAGGTTGCCCTAGAACCGACGCCGGTGGAAGCGCCCGCGCCATCGGCGACCGACTTTGTCGCCGCGGGAGATCTGGTGTTTTTCGATACCGACTTGGCGGCGCTTGACACGGAAGCCCAAAACACCCTGAACCGACAGGCCGAATGGCTTAGCCGCTATCCGCAGACGTCGATTCGCGTCGAAGGCAACGCTGATTGGCGCGCCTCGGCGCAATACAACCTTGATCTTGGCCAGCGCCGCGCTGATGCGGTGAAGGATTACCTGGTCAGCCGTGGCATTGATGCCTCGCGCATCACCACCGCCTCCAACGGCTACTGGAAGCCCATCGCCTCCGGCAAATCAGCGGAGTCACTGGCCTTTAACCGCAATGCCCGCAGTATCTTGATCATTGCGGCGGGGCAGTAAATGAGATTTCCCTATTGACATCCTCCCCTGCCTAAAGGGCAGGGGATTCCTACCTTCCCCGCCCTGAAGGGCAAGGTTTGTCGCGCACCGGATCAAGCGGCGGCATCCACCAAGACGAGTTCAGCATCTTCAAGAGCGGTAACGCGGATGACCGTTTCGTCCGTGATGGCTGCGCCGTCACAGGCATCGAGGGTCACGCCGTTGACGTCTATCTTGCCAATAGCGGGCACCAGATAGCCGTGGCGTTCGGTATTAGCAAAACGGTATTCAACCGCTTCGCCGGCTTTTAGCGTAACGCCGAGCACTCGCGCATTGGTGCGAATCGGCAGCGCGTTTTCGTCACCTGCAAGGCCGCTGGCCAGTGCCACGAACTGTCCCGAGCGATTTGTTTTGGGAAATGGTTTGGTTCCCCAGGACGGTGGGTCACCGCGTTGGTTCGGAACAATCCATATCTGAAAAATGCGCGTAATGCCCTGCTCCAGGTTGTATTCGGAGTGGCGAATGCCCGTACCGGCGCTCATCACCTGCACGTCACCGGCGACGGTACGGCCTTTGTTGCCCAGACTGTCTTGATGGGTGATCGCGCCCTCGCGGACATAGGTAACGATTTCCATGTCCGCGTGCGAATGCGGGGGAAAGCCGGTTTGGGGCTGAATGGTGTCGTCGTTCCAGACTCGCAACGTGCCCCAATTTTCGCGTGCCGCATCATGGTAGTGGGCAAAAGAAAAATGATGCTTGGCTTCGAGCCAGCCGTGATGGGCGGCACCTAGGCCGGCAAACGGACGATGTTCGATCATGACGTTCTCCCAACGGATTGCAAAGCTGATGCTGATACTGTTGCTGGCCGCCTGATGCGCTCAGCCGTCGCTACAGAGTGACACTCTCTGGCGCAATGTCAGGCCACACTTTACTACATGTCGGACGAAGCGGTATGGTAGCTTGCCTAAGAACGTGTTCACGATCACGGCGTGAGGTGTGCGGCGATGCTGCATTGGGATCGGCTGCAAGGCGCAATCCGCAGCCAATGGCCCGTGTCATTGGCAAGGATTGCTTGCGCCGCAGCGCTTCCTGAGCACGCGCCCGCTAAGCCCGCGCCTGGATCGTAAACACGTTCTAAAGAAGCGCTCATCCGCAGGGACTGAATGAGGCGTCGCCCCAGGGGAACCTCTGATTAATTCCGCTCGCCCTGAAGCTCTGTCGAAGGGAATCTCCATGAAAATCAAGGGCTTCGACAGAGCTTCAGCCCGAACGGTGGTGAATTGTTCAGAGGCTCCCTCGAGATTCACGCCAAACGCCCCCGAGTCACGCAGGTGACCGCAATTGGGGCAAACCCGGATCAGGTTGCGGTCTACTCCCACTAAAAATACGCTGGCGCGCAAACACGGTCGCGATGTCATGCGACCTTTCAATGGTGCATGTCAGGGAATATGCAAGTGGAATTATTTTTTCAACAACTACTCAACGGTTTGGTGGTGGGGGGCGTTTATAGCCTGGTGGCGCTGGGGCTGACGCTGGTGTATGGCATCTTGCACATTCCCAACTTCGCCCACGGCGCGTTCTACATGGTGGGCGCGTTTGCCGGCTATTACCTGATGACCGCGCTGGGGCTGAATTACTGGCTGGCCATGCTGGGCGCCGCCGTCGGGGTGGCGGTGATCGCCATGCTGGCGCAACTGCTGGTGTTCAACCCGCTGCGCAAGGCGCCGGAGCTGCACGACAT
>JAITMV010000198.1 GCA_031277295.1 Burkholderiaceae bacterium
CGCCGCGCTTGAGCTGATGCTGGCTGATCCTGGCATCCAGCAGGTCATTCAGGACTTTGGCGGGCCGCTGCTGCCCTTCCGCACCGAGGACAACGACGTGCAAAGGGGCATCGTCAAACGCTACGGCTCTGATCTGGCGGCGCGGCTACAGCAGCTTGATGTCGCGCAAGGGGAGGTGCAAAGGCAGTTCGTCGATGTGCTGGGCGACGCCAGTTTGACGCCTGGCCCCGATCAGCCCGGCAGCGTACAGAACGCGGTCTGGGATGCTGTTGCTGGCGGATGGACAGATGAGAACAGGATTCCGGCGGCTGTCCGGGCCATTGCGCAGGCCAGGGCAAGCGCGGCGGGAACGACCGATGCCTACAACTACTATCCCCGCAGCATCGTCGAGACTGACGGCAAACCAGGGACTTGGTTTTTTGATCCCCTCGCCTTCACCGAAGCCTGGTCGCAAGGCGACTCTCCGCTGCAAAAAGCCTTCAACACCTTATACGGCGGCCAGGCGTTGCAAGCTGAAGTTGAATATGACACCAACAGAGCGCATCTCACGCTGGCAGGCCGACAGTTGTCTATTCAAGGCAATCCGCAGCTGGCTGGTGGCGTAAACGGTTTAATCTCCAACGTAAACAACTCGCTTGTCGGCAGCCATCCGGCCTCTGTCGGGCAAGGCACCAAGCACGTCGATCCCAACCATACCCCCTCGGGTCTGGGTGACAAGGACGCCGTGTGGTTTGATCCCCAAGTAGGCTGGACCACCTATCAGGACAACACGGGTCAGAGTTTTCTGGACAAAGCCTTTCCGGTGATATTCGGCACGGCCATGGGTTTTCTCAGTGGCGGCCTCGCTAGTGGCATAGGTACCGCGATCACTGGCGCCACCGAAGGGGCAGCCTTCTCCGCGGTCGCTGGCGCCGTATCGGGGACAATCGGTTCGGCAGCCACCCAAATGGCCGCCAACGGCAAAATCAACTTTGGTGACACGCTGCTTGCTGCGCTCTCCTCGGGCTTGAGCGCCGGGGTGTTGGACTCCCCGATGCTCAACGATGCTCTTGGCATAAAACTGGGCGACACCGGCGGCACCTTCGGCGAAATAATTGGCCGCACCTTTGCCCGCGCCGGCGCACAAGGTGTCATCCAGGAGCTGGTCGGCGGCAAGTTCAAAGACGGCGCCTTGCAAGGCGGCCTGGGTGCGCTGGCAAACGAAGTATCTGCTTCCATCAACACGCAGATCGATGAGTTGGTTAAAGACCCGTTGAACCGCGCTGGCCTGAGTGTCGCCGACGCCAGCGGCTTGAAACTCCTCAGCCGCGCCGCCGGCAGCGCCATCCGCGCCCTGGGCAACCCGGACGATCCGGCAGCGACGTTCGCGAGTGACTTTCTTAGCTCGTTCATATCGATGGACTCCAACACCGCCCCAGCCGAACCAAGCGCTGACCCGCCGGGCGAGTTCATCGCCCAAAACCAGGAGGCTTGGGATCAGCGGGCCGCCGATCAGCAGATCGCGCAAACCGCGGGCGGCGTGAACGGTGTGGACGACGCGGACAACAGCATCGCGGCGCCCGGCGCCGATGGAAATGTATCGATTCAAGACACCGGCGCCGCTGAGTCCGCCGACCCGCTGGGCGAGTTCATCGCGCAAAACCAGGAGGCTTGGGATCAGCGCCATGAAAACTACCAGCAATTCGTCGATGCCTTCAACCAAGCCGCTGGCGACCCTGTCTTTGAGGGTGTTGATGTGGCCGGTCCGGGTGACTGGTTGGGCTTCTTCAGAAAGACCGGCGCCTCTCAAACGCTGAAAGACGCCACGCAGCAACTCTACGATGGTCTGAGCGATGTGCGCGCCGCGTTGAGCGGTGGTGGCCAAGACCCTGAGAGCACCGCGCAACTCATGGCCTCCAGCCTGGAAAGAATCGACAACATTCGTACAAGCCTTCAGAACAACCCGGAGTTGGCACAAGAAGTCATCAACCGGGGACTGACGTTCGATCAAGACAATCAAACTTTGGGCACGCTGGGCGCATTCAACGACCCGGCCACGGTGCAGCGCATTGCCGCGGCGGTGCTGCAAGCCGGTGGCACTGGCCATGCCACGGGCCAAGACATTGCTAGCCAAGTCCAGCGCATCAACAGTGCCTACGACGGCCTTGGCCCTGAATTCTGGAGCGATGTTCCCGTGGACGCCTCCATCGTGAACGCCGCGCCGGGGGTCTATCTCAACGCCTTGATGGATGCACGCACTCACGTGGACACCACAATGTCGTATCTGGCCACCATGAACGACCAGCAGTTTGCGCAGTTGCAATCGTATGTGGCCACAGCGATCAACGCGGGCGGGATGTCCGGCTACCAAGACAATGCAAGACTGGCGGCGGGCTGGATGGGTTTGCAAAGCACTCCCGCAGCCGTGGGGCGTGTCAGCGCGGGACTGTCGATTGCCGAGCTGGGCCTACGCAACGTAGCTGGCAGTCTGGCCGAATCAATGGGGCAGCTTGCGATTGGTGAAGGCGCGCTGGCCAATAGTACACTGGGCAAGATTCTGTACCCGTCTGGGGTGCGGCCACTGTATGTGGTGCCGCCTGGGGGAGTTGGAGAGAAGGGGATTGGAACTGCCGAGGAACTTGGAATTCCAAAATTCCTTAGCCCACGACAGGAGTTGCACATCTCGCCCGTTTCCGACGGTCGAAGTGTCCTGACGTCCGACCCGGTAACCTTACTCCAAGGTTTACAGGATGGCTCATTCACAATTTTGCGCCAACCCAAGTCTGGTCAAGTTATCGTAAATTTCGGAAAACCCATTGGAGAATATTGGAGCAATGGCGTCAAAGTCGGTGAAACGCAATTTGGTTCCGTTCTGTTTGGTAAGAATGGGGCACACATTATTCCGGCAAATCCTAAGCAATGGTGAGAAATATGGATATCATGATATTTAAAAATTCTGCACGATTTATCGTTAGGCGAAACGTTAGCGAGCGAGTGGATCGAGTTTTAGCAAAATTTGAACCGAAAAATGGTCGTCTTCGCCTCGTTTATTGTATTCGTGGCTTGCCTACCAACGATGATCTTGAGGATTGTGAAATTGCCTGTTCAGAGATAATTGCAGAATTCCCTGAAATCAGAGAAGCTGAAACACAGTGCCAGCCTTCTGAACAATACGCTTCCGAGACTGACCTCGATGAGATATTTTCTCGTGTCTGACATTTATCGGAACAAAGCACGGTAGGCTGAGACGAAGCGAAGCGAAATTCCGGCATTCGTCGCCCAAGCTGGGATTACGTTTCACTCCATCCCAGCCTACCGCGCTTTCAACCCAAAGAGGCAATTTGAATGAAATCGATTTACAAATTAACAGCAGTGATTGCTTGTGGCTTGGCCTTAACGGCTTGCGGTGGCGATTGGTGGAATGACGACGATGATGATGATGACATCGGCGGAAAAACTCCGACCTTTTATTTGGTCACTCCCAGCGTCAGTGGTGGGAGCGGCGCCATCAGCCCTGCGGCTGCTGTTTCGGTACAATCAGGTTCGACCACTTCGTTCCAGGTCACGCCCAACACGGATTACACGGCGTCGATTGGCGGCAGTTGTGGCGGCACACTGAACGGCACGACTTATACGACCAAGGCGATTACCGCAGACTGCACCGTGGCGATTTCGTTTGCCCAAACCGATACCGAAGAAGGCGCGGGAACTATTGCAAATTGCTTTACTGTGCCGGAGACTGTTAATTACAATTGGCTTGTAATGCCGGATGAAAATTGGCAAGTCCGCACCGGTGCGGCCACTTTTGATGGTCAAGAAGCGATAGAGCAAACGTTTTTTATGCCGAATAATGAATATTATAAATACTACTGGAAGGTCACGAGTAACGAGGTGCGGGTATTGGGGTATATTATAGAAGCGGCACATATAAATTCAACTCATATTTATAATCCCCTTATTATTCGTCCGGCCGATATGAAGCCTGGATATTTTATAGATTCATCTGGTCAACGTTTCCCCGATGGTTTGTCAGCAGTACCAGGTCGTTCCACTTTTATGGGATTTAAAACAATTACACTGGCTGGAAAGCAATTTCCTGATGCTTGCCTATTTAGAACTGAGGAAAAATCTACCGGCCTTATTTATGATGAATGGTATGCGTTTGGTTATGGCCTGATCAAGAGATGGACCATAAAAGAGGGCACAGTGTCTGGGGCCAATGGAATCGTGAGCACGGTTGCGACGCAAAACGAACAATACAATGGTGATTTAGCCCGGTAGGTTGGGTTGAGCTAAAGCAAAACCCAACAATCGGATGGATCACAAATGTTGGTCATCGTTTCTACTCCATCCCAACCTGCCACGCTCATTTTCCCCGCTCGTTGCCGGCATCTACTAATACCGGCTGTAATTTTCAACCCAAATTTTCCATTTGCCTCATTCTCAAATGGAAAATTTGAATTCACATCAAATTTGGAGATAACTCATGGCCAATAACGCCAGTATGGAAAGTGTGTTTTCTGGTAGTACGATGGTAGAGATGCTCGCCGGCCAGACGGTGGCCGCAAACGCACAGCGCGAGGAGGTTTTCGCCATCCACGCGCGGCGCGAAGACGTGAAGAATTTCGCGCGCGAAGGCAACGACCTCATCGTCGAATTGACGGATGGCTCCAAGCTGACGATCCGGGACTTCTTCGTCGGTGCGGCCGGCGACCGGCTCGCGTTTATCGGCGGCGAGCAGATTTATCAAGCCGATCTTTCGTCGGCCATGAGTCAGGGCGGCGATGGGATCACCGACGAGTTGGTCATATGGTCCGTCGCCGACGACCGCGACAATCTGGGGCTGCTGCCTTTGCTGGCGGTGGCGGCGCTGTTTACCGGTGTGGTGGCCGCCGACCGGAACACGGGCGGCGGCGCGGACGATGTGCCGCTAACTTTGGCCTTAGACGACGCCAGCCACGATAACAAACCGGAGGCTTCGGGCGCGACCGACCCCGGCGCAACCGTCACCGTGACCTGGCCGGACGCATCCATCGCGACGACCGCCGCCAACACTGACGGCGCCTGGGCCGTGCAAGCGCAAACGGCGCAGCCCGACGGCGAGGTCAAGGCGCAAGCGCAAGACTTGGCAGGCAACACCAGCGCCGAGCTAAGCGCGCAGTGGGACGGTCATGAAGGTGATACGGATTCGGATGCGGACAGTGACTCCGATTCGGATAGCGACAGTGATTCCGACACCGACTCGGACAGCGATTCAGACTCGGATTCGGACTCCGACAGCGACAGTGATTCCGATTCGGATAGCGACTCTGACTCGGATTCCGACAGTGATAGCGATTCGGACTCAGATAGCGACAGTGATTCCGACTCCGACTCGGACAGCGATTCAGATTCAGACTCAGACTCGGATTCGGACTCGGATTCGGATTCGGATTCGGATTCGGACTCCGACAGCGACTCTGATTCCGACAGCGATTCCGATTCAGACTCGGACAGTGATAGCGACTCCGACTCGGATTCCGACAGTGATAGCGATTCCGACTCGGACAGCGACTCTGATTCAGACAGTGATTCAGATTCAGACTCAGATTCGGATTCAGACTCCGACGGCGATTCAGACGATCTCGACCTGGTTGATGTCGATCTTGAAAACGACACGGGTTTCAGCAACAGCGACAACGTCACCAGCCAAGCCAGCCTGGCCGTCTTCGGAGTTCGTTCCGGCAACACAGTGGAATATTCCATCGACGGTGGCGCCCGTTGGGACGCGGTGGAACCGACCTGGATCGAGGGCCTCAACAAAGTCGATGTGCGCCAGGTTGATGCGTTATCTGGCCAGGCCTCGCCGATGACGCACTTTGAGTTCACGCTCGATACGAAGGCGCCGTCGCAAGCCCCCGTGATCGTGGCCATGACCAACGACCTGCAATCGGGTGACGCCGACGGCCACCACACCTCGGCCAGCGCCGTGACGCTGTCGGGCACGGGCGAAAACGGCGCCTTCATCCAGATCCGCGATGACGCCAATCAACTGCTTGGGACGGCAATGGTTTCCAGCCAGGGCGTCTGGCAGTTCACGGTCAATTTATCCGGGATGACCTTGGGCGAAAGCCTGACGCTGACCGCCACCCAGACCGACCAGGCCGGCAACGGCCCATCGCCGGAGTCCGGGGCTTTTACTTTGACGCGGGAGCGGGCGGTGTTGGACACAACCGGCCTCACCCCCGCCGACGGCTTCATCATCCAGGGCGACGCCGCGGGAGACAACGCGGGCTATTCAGTCTCGACCGCAGGCGACATCAACAAAGACGGCTATGACGATTTCATCGTCGGCGCGCCTTGGGGCGATGATGGCGCCGTCGCCGCTGGCGAAGCCTATGTGATTTTTGGCAAGGCCGCCGACGACTACGGGGAGATCGACGCCACTGGCTGGCGGGTGCTTGATTTAACCCACCTTGATCCAGCCGACGGTTTCATTATCCAGGGTGATGGCGAATACACCGGAAACCACGCGGGTGGCTCGGTATCGACTGCCGGCGACGTCAACAACGATGGTGTTGACGATCTCATCGTCGGGGAGGATGACGGCGATAACCGCGGCCCCCCCGTCATCTACGGAGTCGGCAAAGCCTACGTGATCTTTGGCAAGGACGACGACAGCGGCTTCGGCGACGTGGACGCCACGGGACGGCAGGTGCTCGATCTTTCCAGCCTGGCCCCCGCCGACGGCTTCGTCGTTCAGGGCGATTCCGCTTTCGGTCATCTCGGTGTTTCGGTATCAACCGCCGGCGACGTCAACGGCGACGGCATTGACGATGTTGTCACCGGAGCGCCTGATGTTTTCAGACCCGAGACCGACTCGAACGACAACGGCGAAGCCTATGTCATCTTCGGCAAGGACGGCGGCAGCTTTGGCGTTATCGACGCCACGGGCAAACAGGTGATCAATATAGCCAACCTCACTGCCTCGGACGGCTTCATCGTTCGGGGCGCTTGGCATTGGGCAAACGCGGGCTATGCCGTATCGACCGCCGGCGACATCAACCAAGACGGCTTCGACGATCTCCTCGTCGGCGCTTCCGACAGTGACTTCACCGCCGGCGCCCAAGAGGTCTATGTGATTTTCGGCAAAACCGCCGGTTTTGGGCAAGCCGATGCCGCGGGCAGGCCGGTGATGGATATGGCCCGCCTAGACCCCGCCGACGGCTTCATCATCCGCAACACGGATTTTAAAGATCGTTACCTGGGCGCTTCGCTATCAACCGCCGGTGATATCAACAAAGACGGCTTCGACGACTTCATTGTCGCTGCCTACGATACCAGTACGCTCCTCGATCAGGTTGGCCAAGCCTATGTCATCCTCGGCAAGAGCGGCGTCTTTGGCAGTATTGACACCACCGGCCGGCGGGTCATGGATATGGCTGGCCTGGACCCTGCCGACGGCTTTATCATCCGCGGCGGCGAATCCTGGAACTACGCAGAGGTGAAGGTATCGAGCGCTGGCGACTTCAACGCCGACGGCTATGGCGATCTGATCGTGGGGGCGCTTGACCACGGTACCCGCGCCAATATCGGCGAAGCCCTCATCTTCGGCAAAGACGGCGGCTTTGGCAGCGTAGACGCCACTGGGCGGCGGGTGGTCGATCTGACCGACCTGGACGCCGCCGACGGCTTCATCATCGGGGGCAATGGCGGCGGGAACGTCGCCGGTAGTTCGGTAGCAACCGCTGGGGACATCAACAATGACGGCTACGACGATCTGATTATCGGAATGTGGGGCGGCGATGACGGTGGCGCCAACGCCGGCCAAGCCTACGTCGTCTACGGCCGCGCCGACTTCAGCCAGGGCTTTTCGGGCGGCGTCACGCGCACTGGCGACGCCGGCGACAACTGGCTCGTCGGCAGCGACGGCGGCGACGAGCTTGACGGCGCGGGCGGCGCGGACGTGCTGCTGGGTCATGCGGGCGACGACCAGTTGACGGTTGCCGATGCGGGCTTCAAGTACGTTGACGGCGGCGCGGGCACGGATACGCTGCGGCTGTCTGGCAGCGGCATTGCCCTTGACTTTTCCGCGCTGGTCGAAGACGCCGTGACCGGCATCGAAATCATCGACCTGGGCGGCGCTGGCGCCAATGCGTTGACGCTGCGGTTTCAGGACGTGCTTGCCCTGTCGGATACGACCGATCAATTGATCGTGAGCGGCGACGCCGACGACACCGTGAACGCCATCGGCTTTACCGCTACCGGCGAGACCTCAACGGCGGGCGGCGTCACCTACGACCACTACAGCGCCAGCAACGATGTCGGCGCGGCCACCTTGCTGATCGAGCAGGCAATGCAGGTGGTGCAAGTGGTCTGACGGGTAGACGGGTAAACCAACAGCCGGGCGCGGGCTTACCGAACTTCAGGCGCGGTGCCCGCTTCAGCCCGCCATCCCCACCCGCACCCGCAAGCCCCCCAGCGCTGGCGAGTCATCCAGCGTCAGCGCCGCGTGGTGGCGTTCGGCAATGGTGCGCACGATGGCTAGGCCCAGGCCGCTGCCGTGGCCGGGGGCGCCGGGCGCGCGGTAAAAGCGGTCGAGTGCGCGCTGGCGTTCTTCGGGCGCGATGCCGCTGCCGGAGTCTTCAACCGTCAATTCGGCCCCCTCGCCAGTCGCCCGCGCGCTCACCCGCACCTGCCCGCCTTCGGGCGTGTAGCGCAGCGCGTTTTCGAGCAGGTTGCGCAGCAGCACGGCCAGGGCGTCGGACTGGCCGGGCGCGATGGCTGGGGCGGGCGCATCCAGCGTCAGTTTGATGCG
>JAITMV010000270.1 GCA_031277295.1 Burkholderiaceae bacterium
GCGCGGGCTGGTCGGTAGCTGGCGCTGGCGACATCAACAAGGATGGCTATGACGATCTGATCGTCGGGGCGCCTTACGGTGATGACGGTGGCGGCAACGCTGGCGAGGCCTATGTGATCCTCGGCAATGCCAACTTTGGTCAGGGCAATCAGGAGCCAATGGTGTACGTCAGCGATTACGAGGACTTCTTCTCACCCCTCCCACCGGCTGCCGCGTCCGAAATACCGATAGCGGCAAGCGCCAACAGCGACACCGGGTTGCCGGCCGCTGATGAGGCAGTGACCCCGGAGGTTATCTGTTGTGGTGCGGCTGGGATGGATGTTGCCGCTTTGCTGCTTGAGCAGAGTATGCAAGTGCAGCAGGCTGTTTAACGAAGCCCCGAGCTTGCCAGGGCCGGGAGGCGCGGTCGGCCTCTCGTTTCTGGCGGGTGCGGTGCGACAGCCGCATAGCTGGTTTCGTTGTTCCCGCTTAGCGCGGGAATGACGGCGGTGGCGTCTTTTGCGTCGGCATTGGGATCGGCGGCGCTTGATCGGCTCGCCGTTGGATGTGCTGACGGCGTTTGTTCTTGCCCGCCCGCACCGATGGCGCCCCGGCTTTTCAGGTGCAACGGTTACCCTGGAAATCGCAGTTGACCGCTTGTTATCTTCAGGAACGCCGCATGAACGTTGACTTTCGAGCTTTCTCGAGCACACCCACCTATTGGGTGAGAGCGCTACGCATCCGATCAGACCGCTCTTGCGCTAGGCGTGCTGGACAAGCAAGCTCTCTGCTCTGGTCAGGCGCCCCGCACCAGCGGCAGTTTGCTGCCGCTCAAAGCGCGCTCAAGCAGTACATCGCCGCGGAAGCGGAATAACTTGGCCGGCCGGCCCGCTGCTTCGTTTGACAAAGCGCCGGTTTCTTCCACCAGCGCTTGCTGCTCGATGAAGCGGCGGAAATTCTGCTTGTGCAAAAAACGACCAGCCAGCGCCTCGACCGTTTGTTGCAGTTGGAGCAAGGTAAAACTGGGCGGCATCAACTCGAACACCACTGGCCGGTATTTGATCTTGGCGCGCAGGCGCGCGATGCCAGTGGCCAGAATGCGGCGGTGGTCATCGCGCATCGGCGCGCCTGGCAGCGGGGCGGCCGGCGTGGCGCCATGCCGCCTGGCTTCGGGCACCAGGCCGGCTTCGTACAGCAACTCGTAGCGTTGCAGCACCAGGTCTTCGTTCCACGGCCGGCCTTCCAGTCCAAAGCAAACTTGGGTGCGTTGCGCGCGGGCCTGGCGCTGCCTGGTATTGCCTGAGCCCCGTATCCATTGCCTCAGGCCGGTGGTGATCGATTCATCGGAGGCCGACGAGGACACACGTCGGTCTTCCCATGGAAAGTAGCGGTACCAGTTGTGCCAAGCCGCCGCGGTACCGGACACTGGAGTCTGGCGCGTCAGCGCCAGATAACTGATTGAAATGATGCGCTGCTCGCCGCCTTGCTCGGTGCGATCACGGTCGGCGAAGGTGTAGAGTTGTTCGACATAGCCAAGCGGATGGCGGGTCTGCTGCTCAACCCAGGCACGCAAACCGGCTTGCAATGAACGGTGGTCAAGCTGAAACGGACCTGACGGCAGCAAACCGCCTTCCTGAGTGGTCAGCACCAGCGGCTCGACGCCGGTAACAGCGACAAGTACCGCGACCAGATCAGCGGCGACGGGATGCTGATGGGCTTCGGTCAAGACTTGCTCATTCACAGGCTCTCAAGGCAGCATCCTTTTTTCGCAACCTCACTCCAAATTCTGCACCTGCTCGCGCATCTGCTCAATCAGCACCTTCATATCGACCGAAATGCGGGTGAGTTCGAGCGCGGCGGACTTTGAGCCTAGCGTGTTGGCTTCGCGGTGCAATTCCTGAATCAGGAAGTCTAGGCGTTTGCCTACTTCACCCCCCTTGTTCAACACGGCCTCGATTTCGTCCAGGTGAGCGGCGAGCCGGCCCAGCTCTTCGGCGATGTCGATGCGGATGGCGAAGGCGGCGGCCTCCGCCAGTGCGCGCTCCTGCGCCGCTTCGGGGGTGATGCCGGGGTTGCCGCTGCTAGCCAAAGCCTCGGCCCAACGGAGCAGAAAGCGCCGTTTTTGCGCCTCGACGGCCTGCGGCACCAACGGCGCGGCTTGGGCGGTCAACTGGCGCAACTGGGTCAACCGTGCTAGCAGCAATTGGGTCAGTCGCGCTCCCTCACGCTCGCGCGCCGCGGTGAAATCGTGCAGAACCGTGCTGACCAGGGGCAGCAAATGGTCGGCCAGATCGGCGTCGGCGTCGGTTGGCTCGTCCGCGGCCAGGCGCAGCGCGTCGGCGGTGGAAAGTGGCGCGGCGTCTGGCATCCAGATGCGCACCTGGTCTTGCAGCGCGGCCAGCCGCTGCAACAAGCGCGGCGGCGGCTCGACCAGGACCGCGGCGTTGCGCCCTTCGATATAGGCTCGCAACTCGACTTTGCCGCGTTTCAAGCGTTCGCCCAGCAGCTTGCGCAGGGCCGAATCGCACTGGCGCAACTCATCGGGCAGTCGCAGCGACAAATCAAGAAAACGGCTGTTGACCGAGCGCAATTCGACCGCTAGCCGGGTTTGCGCGCTCTTGCTTGCGCCGCTTTCCGCGACGGCTTTGCATGCTGCCTGCTGACCGCTGGCAAAGCCAGTCATACTGTAAACTGCCATATTAAAAACTCCGGAAGCGCGCAATGGCGAGGGTGGCAAGTGAAGCCGTGCCTGGACTGATCGCTTCCAGGTTGACGGATCGCCGCAAATTATGTCAAAGCTCAAGCCCGCGCCACTGCCGCCCGAGACAGTGATCGACGGGTACCGCATTGTGCGCAAGCTGTCGGCTGGCGGGTTTGGCGTGGTTTACTTGGCCACCGACAAACATGGCAACCAGGTTGCCATCAAGGAATATCTGCCTGCGGCGCTGACGCTGCGTTTGCCCGGCGAATCGGTGCCGCGAGTGGCGCCGGAAAAACTATGGCTCTATCGCTTGGGCCTGAAGAGCTTTTTCGAAGAAGGGCGCGCACTAGCGCAGATTTCCCACCCTTCGGTGGTGAGCGTGCTCAATTTTTTTCGTCAGAACGAAACCGTGTACATGGTGATGAACTACCTGGAAGGCGGCAGCCTACAGGACTTTATCGCCACCGCGCGCGGCCTCAAAAAAAAGAAAATCTTCCGCGAATCGACCATCCGGTCGCTGTTCGATGAAATTCTACGCGGGCTGCGCATCGTGCATCAGCACAAGATGCTGCATCTCGATTTGAAGCCAGCCAACATTATCGTTACCGACGCCAACCGCGCGGTAATGATTGATTTCGGCGCCGCTCGGGATGTGCTCAACAAGCAGAGCAACGTCATCCGGCCCATGTATACGCCCGGTTTTGCCGCGCCCGAGATGTACCGGCGCGATCTAACCATGGGGCCGTGGACCGACATCTACGCCATCGGTGCCTGCATGTACTCGTGCATGCGGGGGCATCCGCCCAACGACGTGCCGCAGCGGCAGGAAAAAGACCGGCTGGCGCTATCGCTCGCGCGCCTGCGCGGTGTGTATTCCGACAACCTGATCGAAATGGTCGAGTGGTGCATGACGCTCGATCCGTTGTCGCGCCCGCAGTCGGCATTTGCGTTGCAAAAAGAACTCAGCCGTGAGGGCGAGCGCCAGTACACCAAGCCATCGATAGGCGAGAAGCTGCACTTGCAGTTTGACAACGTGCTGAGCGGCGCCAAGAAAAACCTCCGGCGGATCACGCGCCTTGGTTTCAATGACAAGTGAAGGCGTCGCCGCGACAAAATGGCCATGAATCAAAACACCGTCTCGACCGTGCGCAGCGGTCGCGCGCCGGAGCAGTTACGCCCCGTGCGCATCACGCGCCATTACACCGTCCACGCCGAAGGCGCGGTGCTGATCGAATTCGGCCAGACCAAGGTGTTATGCACCGCCTCGGTGGAAGAAAAAGTTCCTCCGCATAAACGTGGCAGCGGCGAAGGTTGGGTGACGGCTGAATACGGCATGCTTCCGCGCGCCACCCACACCCGAGGTGACCGCGAAGCCGCCCGTGGCAAGCAAAGCGGCCGCACGCAGGAAATTCAGCGTTTGATTGGACGCAGCCTGCGCGCCGTGTTCGACTTGGGCAAGCTGGGCGAGCGCACCATCCATCTAGACTGCGACGTGCTGCAAGCCGACGGCGGCACGCGTACCGCCAGTATTACCGGCGCTTTCGTCGCCGCTCACGATGCCGTGAGCTGGTTGTTGGCGCAAGGCCGCATTACCGCATCGCCCATTGCAAGCCCCGTGGCTGCCATCTCGGTTGGCATCGTCGGTGGCGTGCCGCTGCTTGACCTGGACTACGGTGAAGACTCGGCCTGTGACACCGACATGAACGTCGTCATGACCGGTGCCGGCCACTATGTCGAAGTGCAAGGCACCGCCGAAGGCGCGGCCTTCTCGCGCGCCGAGATGGATCAACTGCTGCGTCTGGCCGAAAAAGGCATTGCCGAGTTGATTGAAAAGCAGCGCGAATCGCTGGCCGAGCCATGAAAATCGTGCTGGCTTCCCACAATCTTGGCAAGCTGGCCGAGCTGAAAGCCATGCTCGCCCCGCTCGGTTGTGAACTGGTTCGCCAGTCCGATCTAGGCATTACCGAAGCCGACGAACCGTTTCGCACCTTCGTCGAAAACGCGCTCGCCAAGGCCCGCCACGCCGCCCGCGCCAGCGGCTTGCCCGCCATTGCCGATGACGCCGGCCTGTGCGTCGATGCCTTCGGCGGCCAGCCCGGCGTGGACACCGCCTTTTACGCTACCCGTTTCGGCTACGCCAAGGGCGACGCGGGCAACGTGCGCGCGCTGCTGGAACAGATGCAGAACGTGGCCAACCGCCGCGCCGCCATGGTCAGCACGCTGGTCGCGCTGCGCAACGCCGACGACCCCGAGCCGCTCATCGCCACTGGCCGCGCCGCAGGCGTTATCGCCCGCGCGCCGCGCGGCAGCGGCGGCTTCGGCTTCGACCCGGTGATGCTCATCCCCGAATTCGGCCAAACCTTCGCCGAGTTGCCGCCCGAGATCAAAAACGCCCACAGCCACCGCGGTCGCGCGGCCACGACGCTGGTCGAGCTGATGCGCCAGCGCTGGTTGTGAACAACCTCGCCCACTACCAGCGCCCCGGCACGCTGCAACTGCCCGCGCTGCCGCCGTTGTCGCTGTATGTGCATCTGCCGTGGTGTCTGAAAAAATGCCCGTACTGCGACTTCAACTCGCATCCGCTGCCCGGTAATGCCGATGCTGCCGCGCGGCAGCAGGGGCGTTATCTGGACGCGGTGCTGGCTGACCTCGAATCCAGTCTGCCCCTGGTTTGGGGTCGGCGCGTACACAGCGTGTTCATCGGCGGCGGCACGCCCAGCTTGTTCGCACCCGAGGCGATTGACCGCCTGATCGCCAGCGTGCGCGCCCGGCTGCTGCTGGAGCCAGGCTGCGAGATCACGCTCGAAGCCAATCCCGGCACCTTCGAGCGTCAGCGCTTCGCTGCCTTTCGCGCCGCTGGCGTCACGCGCCTATCGATTGGCGTACAAAGCTTCGACGACGCGATGCTTGGCTCGATAGGCCGCGTCCACGACGGCGCACAGGCCCGTGCTGCCGCCGAAGAAGCCGCGCGCAGCTTCGACACCTTCAACATCGACCTGATGTACGCGTTGCCCGGCCAAACGCTGGCCGGGTTGGAGCGTGACCTGAGCATCGCGCTTGAATTCAGCCCGCCGCATCTGTCGGTCTATCACCTCACCGTCGAGCCGGGTACGCCCTTCGCCAAGGCCCCGCCGCTGCTACCGGACGAAGACACGGCCTGGGACATGCTCGACCGCATCACCGCGCTGACCGCCGATGCCGGCTTGCAACGCTACGAAATCTCCGCCTACGCCCGCCGCGGCCACCGCTGCGCGCACAACCTCAATTACTGGCAGTTCGGCGACTACTTGGGCCTGGGCGCTGGCGCACACGGCAAGATCAGCTTTGCTCACCGCATCGTGCGGCAAGAGCGGCACCGCCAGCCCGAGCGCTACATGCGGCAGGCGCTGGCCGGCAACGCCGTGGCGCAAGAGCACGAGGTAACGCGGCGCGACCTGCCGTTCGAGTACATGCTCAACGCGTTGCGGCTGAAAGACGGCTTCACCCTGAATGACTACATGCAAACCACCGGTATGCCCGCCAGCAGCGTCGAACCGCAGTTACGCCAAGCCGAGCAAAAAGGCTGGATCGAGCGCGCCGGCCAGCACTTGCGTCCGAGCGCGCGCGGTTTCGATTTGCTGAGCGACGTACAGGCGCTGTTTTTGCCTGGGGAGTGATACCACCTGCTCAGATCGCCTCCAACCGATTCGGCATGGCAAAGCCCGCGGCGGTAATCAGGCGTTGCAGCAGAGGCTGCCAGTCGGCGTCGGTGTCGATCAGCCGCGGCGTGGCGTCGTCCATGAAGCCAGTCGCCACGCTGCGACTGATCAGGGTCAGCAGGGCGTCGTAGTAGCCGTCCTGGTTGAGCAGACCGATTGGCTTATCGTGGTAGCCCAGTTGCCGCCAAGTCCAGGTTTCGAAAAACTCCTCGAACGTACCGATGCCACCGGGCAGGGCGACGAAGGCATTGGCGCGCTCGGCCATGATGCGTTTGCGTTGGTGCATATTTTCAACCACGATCAGCTCGGTGCAGCCGTGGTGCGCGTGTTCGCGCTCGTCCAGCGCGCGCGGAATCACACCAACCACGCGGGCGCCCGCGGCCAGCGCAGCGTCGGCCACTACGCCCATCAGGCCGCCGCGCCCGCCGCCATAGACCAATTGACCGCCGTGCGCGCCGATCCAGTGACCGACCTGCGCCGCCGTGCGCGCAAACCGGGTATCGTCGCCGGGGCGCGAGCCGCAATAGACGCAAAGAGAAAACGCTGGTAGGGGAGATGAGGTAGGGGTCACGCGAAAAACCTTGCATAAAGCGCCGCCAGCCACACACCGCCAGCCAACACTAAAGACAGCAGAACGGCTGCGGAACCCATGTCTTTGGCGCGTTTGGACAGCTCGTGCCACTCGGGGCCGATGCGGTCGATGGCCGCCTCGACGCCGGTGTTGAGCAGCTCGACCACCAGCACCAACAAAGTGACGGCGCACAGCAGCGACACTTCGACCCAACTGCGGCCAACCCAGAAGGCGGCGGGCAGCAACGCAATGGCGGCGATGGTTTCTTGCCGGAATGCCGTTTCACCCCAGCCAGCGCGTAGTCCGGCGACCGAGTAGCCGGTGGCATGCCATAGGCGAGACAAACCCCGGCGCGCCTTCTGCGGATTGGCTTCGGGCGCGGTGGCTGATGGCCGATCTGAGGGTGATGACGGCATGAACCGATTGTCGTCTTGGGACGGCGGCGTTTATGCGGGACGCGCGGGCCGGGTGTCGATCAACCGCGTGCCCGCCCATACGTCGTGCCAGAACTGCCGCTCGCGCTGGAACCTGCTGAGCAGCGCCCAGACTGCGATCCAGCCGAGCGTCAACACCGCCATTTCGCCGCTGGGCAGTTTGAACGGCGCCGTCACCGCCAGCGGCGGCAAAAACCAAACCCCGCACAACACATAACGCAGCAGTGCCCGCCCCTTGCTAGGCGGCTGGCCGGTGCGATCAACGATGCGAATGTGCCAGGTCTTCATCGCCAAGGTTTGTCCGCGCGACCAAAACCCGCTGAAATAGACGCCCAGCACCACGAAAAGAATGGCTTGCATGGCGTATCGCTTCAGCGTGGCGGGCATTTGCTCGATAGGGAACACAGATACCAAGCTGACGATGAAAATGATGCTGGCTGTCAGCAACCCTTCGTACAGCCATGCGGCCATGCGCCGACGCAAAGGCGGTGCGTTGGCGGGCAAAAAGCTCATTGAGAGGGCCGAGCGGTTTTCAGCCGGCCCATGGACAGGCCGGTAACGAACGTTAACGGATACCAGGCTGAGGCGGCGCCGAGGCCGTCGGCTGAGGCAGCAGCGTGTTGCGATTGACCGATACCGGCGGGTTTTTGCTGTTGCTGGGGGCGATACCAGGACCGGTCGACGTGGGAGGAGCGCTCGGCTGCACGATGCGGTTGGCCGGCACGGGGCGCAGCGCTGGCGCTGCGCTGACAGGCGGCTTGGATCGCCTTCTAGCCAGCCGATCACGCTCCTCGGCGGGCAGTTCCTGGTAGGCCTCCCATTTGGCGCGTTTTTCGTCCGTGGGCACGCGGCGTACCTCGCCGAAGTTCTGGCGGGCCTCAGTGCGCTTGGCCGCAGGCAACTTGGCCCATCGGGTCATGCGTTGTTGCAGCGTGGACTGTTCGTCGGCGCTCATGCGGTTGTAGTTATGCGCCAGCGCTATCCACTTGCGCTGGTGCTCTGGGTTTAGCGTGGGCCACAGACCGGCCAAGGGCAGCAGCGCGGTGCGTTGCTCTGATGTGAGCGTCTGCCAGCCGATGCTGCCAATTGGCGCCGGTAGCGGCACCGATGCGGCCGCTCCCGCGGGTTGGGCCAGCACGGAACCCCCTGGCGCCAAAGCGCAAACGAGAGTCATGACCGGCAGCAGTGAGAGCCTGCGAACAAATCCGCCATGCCCATTCGTGCCGCCCGAGGGTGGGCGGACGCCCTTGGAGCCGCGGCGCTCACCCTCAAGCAGACGCGCTTTGGCGACCTGTTCGGACGCGCCGAATTTATTCACAGGCTCTGAGCGCATCGAAGGCAAGATAGAGCAGGGCGGGGCTACCGGCTCTTATTGGGTAACGGATCGGGCGGAATCGGATTTGAGGTACTGCAAGAATCCGCGGTCAGCGTATGCCTCGGGCGGCAGGTCGTCGGTCAACAAGACAGCATCCAGATCAGCCAAATCCATGGTGCGATCATCTTCCTGCATGATATTGATGGTTACCAGCCCAGCGACCAAGACCATCGCCATCGCGCCGGAAGCCAGCCAGCCCCACAGCCCCAATCTGTCGTCGCCGGAATTCGGCGTTGAAGCACTGTAGTTGTACGACGGCGCCACTGGAGCGGAGTGCAGCCGTGCAACAGCTTGTTGCCGGGCCACACGCAGCCGTTCCGAAATGTCGTGCGGGAAGTCGTCCAATCCGGCTGACATCCGGGCTGCCACGCGCAGGCCGTAACGGGCCTGTTGTGAAACAATATGGTGCAAATTGTAACTTGTGGTCATGGCGTGATCCCCTTGGCGCGCAAACCCTTGGCCAGCGCCTGAATGGCCCGCGAACAGTGCGTTTTTACACTACCTTGCGAACATCCCATGGCGGCGGCCGTTTCTGCAACATCCATTTCCTCCCAGTAACGCATTAGAAACGCTTCGCGTTGACGGGCTGGGAGCTCTTGAATTTGTAACTCGATTTCACGCAGAATTTGTGTTCTGCGGGTCGTGTCCTCGGCGCTTTCAATCGGTTCGACGCCAGCGGCAAGGGCTTCCAGCACATCGAACTCGGCCTCGCTATCAACCGATTCAAAGGCGCTCATGTTGGAAAACACAGCATTGCGCACTTTCTGCCGACGAAACCAGTCCAGCGTGGCGTTGGACAAGATGCGCTGAAACAACATCGGCAGCTCGCCTATGGGTTTGTCCCCATAGTGCTCTGCCAGCTTGATCATGCTGTCCTGGACGATATCCAGTGCCGCATCTTCGTCACGCACCTGGTAAATGGTGCGCTTGAACGCCCGTTTCTCGACGCTCATGAGGAAGTCGGAAAGTTCTTGGTCGGAGGCCAAGGCGTCTGGGTAGCTGAACCTGTTGGAAAGGCGGCGCGAGGCTGTCGGAGACGAAAGCTGCGGTCACGAGGAAGGCTTTGCGAGCCAGCCACTGGGGCAGGCCCATGCATCCATTGACAGGCCAATTATGACATTGGCCGGACGAATTTTTGGCCGCTTCGGTTGTAAACCATGTTGCGGTGCGATAATGCCGCCTGCATTCAACAAGGCAAACGGGTCAACGTTCGGCGGTCAGCAGTGCCGCCCCTGGCGTTGGCCTCAAGTCCTGCAAGCGGCTCCACAAGGGCCGGTGAGGGGCACCCAAGGTGTTTCGTCAGAGAAATTCTCGAAAGGTTGATCTCAACATGAAAATCTCCAAAGCTGAACTCAAGCCCGCCGAGGCGGGCGCGCATGATGGGGCGCAGGAATTGCGCGGCGCTGAAATTCTCGTCAAAGCCTTGCAAGCTGAAGGCGTGAAGTACATTTGGGGCTACCCCGGTGGCGCGGCATTGCATATTTACGACGCGCTATACAAGCAAGACACCATACAGCACATACTGGTGCGCCATGAACAGGCCGCCGCGCACGCTGCCGACGGCTTTGCCAGGGCCACCGGCGAAGTGGGGGTAGTGCTGGTGACTTCCGGCCCTGGCGTGACCAATGCAGTCACCGGCATCGCAACCGCCTATACGGATTCGATCCCGATTGTCGTTATTACCGCCCAGGTGTCCACGGCGGCGATTGGGCAGGATGCGTTCCAGGAATGCGATACGGTGGGTATCACGCGTCCGGTGGTCAAGCACAACTTTCTAGTTAAAGACGTGCGCCAAATCGCCGAGGTGATAAAAAAAGCCTTTCATATCGCGCGCTCGGGCCGTCCCGGCCCGGTGGTGGTAGATATACCGAAGGACATTTCGTTTGCCAAGACAGCGTACACCGGTTATCCCGAGACGCTAAACATGCGCTCGTACAACCCGGTGAAAAAGGGCCACGGCGGTCAAATTCGCAAGGCGTTGCAGTTGCTTTTGGCGGCCAAGCGCCCATACATTTACACCGGTGGCGGCGTGCTGGCAGCGGACGCCTGCGACGAACTGCGCGCGCTGGTCGATCTGCTGAACTATCCCGTCACCCACACACTGATGGGCCTGGGGGCGTTTCCAGCCACCGACCGGCGCTTTTTGGGCATGCTAGGCATGCACGGCACATTCGAGGCCAACAGCGCCATGCAGAACTGCGACGTGCTGCTGGCCGTCGGCGCGCGCTTCGACGACCGGGTAATCGGCAATCCCAAGCATTTTTCGCAAAACGAGCGCAAGATCATCCATATCGACATTGACCCGTCGTCGATTTCCAAGCGCGTCAGGGTGGACATTCCCATCGTCGGCGACGTCAAGGACGTGCTGGCCGAAATGATTGGCGCCATCCGCGAATCGACCACGCGCTGCGACGAGCAGGCGCTGGCTACTTGGTGGAACACCATTGAGAGCTGGCGCGGTCGCGACTGCTTGAAGTATGACCGTGATAACCGGGAGGTCGTCAAACCGCAGTACGTGATCGAGACGCTGTGGAACATGACCAAGGATGACGATGTTTACATCACCTCCGACGTTGGCCAGCACCAGATGTGGGCGGCGCAGTTCTACAAGTTCGACCGGCCGCGCCGCTGGATCAACTCCGGTGGCCTGGGTACCATGGGCGTGGGCATTCCCTTTGCGATGGGTATCAAACTGGCCCGGCCCGACAGTGAGGTGTTCTGCGTTACCGGCGAAGGTTCGGTGCAGATGTGCATTCAGGAGTTGTCCACCTGCAAACAGTTCGATACCCCGATCAAAATCATCGCGCTCAACAACGGGTACCTCGGCATGGTGCGCCAGTGGCAGCAGATCGAATATTCGGGCCGCTACAGCCATACCTACATGGATGCACTGCCCAATTTTGTCAAACTGGCTGAATCTTACGGGCACGTCGGCATGCTGATCCAGCGTCCGCAGGACGTGGAGCCGGCGCTGCACGAGGCACGCAAGCTTAAGGACCGCACCGTGTTCATGGACTTCCGTACCGACCCGACGGAAAACGTTTTTCCGATGGTGCAGGCCGGCAAGGGTCTGACCGAGATGTTGCTGGGCGCCGAGGATCTTTGACACGACTTACGCAAACTTGGGAATAGGCAAGGCGTTTGCTCCAAGGCGATGTCTTTCGAACCATCCTTTTTTTGCGTAAGTCATACTGAAGCAACTTACGCAAACTTGGGAACAGGCAAGGCGTTTGCTCCAAGGCGATGTCTTTCGGGCCCCCTTTTTTGCGTAAGCCCTATTTGATTTAGGCGTGGGCAACTGTTTTAAACCAGCAAAACAAATCTATTGCCCGCCAGACCCGCGGCTTACCGGCGGAGGGCGAGGGCGGCAGAAACCGCGGTTTTCCGCGTAGGCTCGCATTCGCCAAGCATGCGAGTCGGAGCAAAAAGAGGAGTTGAATCATGAAACACATCATCGCCGTTCTGATTGAAAACGAAGCGGGGGCGCTGTCCCGCGTGGTGGGCCTGTTTTCGGCCCGTGGTTACAACATCGAGTCGCTGATCGTCGCGCCGACGGAGGATGAAAGCCTCTCGCGCATGACTATTCAGACGCGCGGTTCCGACGAGGTGATCGAGCAGATTACCAAGCACTTGAACCGCCTGATCGAAGTGGTCAAGGTGGTCGATTTGACCGAAGGCGCCTATATCGAGCGCGAGCACATGATGGTCAAAGTGCGCGCCGTCGGCAAGGAGCGTGAGGAAATCAAGCGTACCACCGACATCTTCCGCGGTCGCATCATCGATGTGACCGACAAGAGTTACACCGTCGAGTTGACGGGCGATCAGGGCAAGAACGATGCCTTCCTGAACGCCATCGACAAAGCCGCCATTTTGGAAACCGTGCGTACCGGCGCCAGCGGCGTCGGACGCGGCGAGCGGCTGTTGCGGGTGTGACGGCAAATCAATTCATCACCTGGAGAAAACCAATGAAAGTGTTTTACGACAAAGACTGCGACCTGTCTCTCATCAAGGGCAAGACGGTCGCCATCATCGGCTACGGTTCGCAGGGCCATGCCCATGCGCAGAACTTGAACGACAGCGGCGTCAACGTCGTGGTCGGGTTGCGCAAGGGCGGCGCTTCGTGGGACAAGGTGGGCAAGGCCGGCCTGAAAGTGCTGGAGGTCAATGAGGCAGTCAAGGCCGCCGACGTGGTGATGATTCTGCTGCCCGATGAGCAGATCGGCGACGTGTACAAGAACAACGTCGAGCCGAACATAAAGACCGGCGCGTCGCTAGCTTTTGCGCACGGCTTCAACGTGCATTACAACCAAGTGGTGCCGCGTGCTGATCTGGACGTGTGGATGGTGGCGCCCAAGGCGCCCGGCCACACGGTGCGCAACACCTACACGCAAGGCGGCGGCGTGCCGCATCTGGTGGCCGTGCATCAGGACAAGTCGGGCAAGGCGCGCGATTTGGCTTTGTCCTATGCTATGGCCAACGGCGGTGGCAAGGCTGGCATCATCGAGACCAACTTCAAGGAAGAAACCGAAACCGATTTGTTCGGCGAGCAGGCCGTGTTGTGCGGCGGCGCGGTCGAGTTGGTCAAGATGGGCTATGAAACGCTGGTTGAAGCCGGCTACGCGCCCGAGATGGCCTACTTCGAGTGCCTGCACGAACTGAAGCTGATCGTGGACCTGATTTATGAGGGCGGCATCGCCAACATGAACTACTCGATCTCCAACAACGCTGAATACGGCGAGTACGTGACTGGTCCGAAGGTGGTCAACGAAAGCTCGCGCCAGGCCATGCGCGAGGCGCTCAAGCGTATCCAGAACGGTGATTACGCCAAACAGTTCATCCTGGAAGGCCGCACCGGCTACCCCAGCATGACCGCGCGCCGCCGCAACATGGCTGAGCACAGCATCGAAGTGGTAGGCGGCAAGCTGCGCGCCATGATGCCCTGGATCGCCAAGAACAAACTGGTGGATCAAAGCCGCAACTGACAGAGGGCGTGAACTACTCCGCCATACCCCTTCCGCGTCGCCAAAACACGCCCGCTGATCGAAACGAAAGCAAATACTTAAAACACCACTTATTTTATTGTGACCACTTGCTTTCGTTTAAATTGGCTTCACAAGCGGGTATTTTGGCGTTGTATCAGGCTGGATGAGAGGTTGTCTTGGAGCCGGCAGAGCGAATTCATTCGCGCCCCATGGCGGCAGCGTGGCCAATTGGGATAGTAAAATCGCCGGGAAGGTCGTGCAATTTGTCTGTCAAGCAGTACGCAGGCCATCTCTCGTGCGCGAACCTGATCCTTCAACCAACTTGGGACGACAACATGGCTTCATCCAACCGAGTGACCAAAGAACAGGCGATGGCGCGTCATGAACAGGCTAGCAAAATCATCGCTGACTGCGAACTCCAGCACGAGTTCAAGTTGCCCAAACCATGGCGCGGCACCATCGGTACACTGCTGCTGAACGGTTTGAATGACCCGAGTTTGCAGTTGATTTTCGAGACACTGGCACAAGTTGAGCTGGAAGCTGGTCGCATGGCGAAACGCTCGTCACCCACGGCGGCGCAACGGCGCGCGCAGACCAAGAGAACCAGGGAACGCACTTGTCTGAAATGCGACTATGTCAACCCCACTGCCAGCGGCAGCCGTACCGAAACCTGCCCGGCTTGCGGGGCGATCTACGCCGAGAGTGAACATGCCGAGGCGTTGCGCATGGAAGCGCTGGCCGCAAAGCAAGCGGTGGACGAAGCCGCTGAAGCCAGGGAAGTCAGGAAGGAAGCCATCTTGAAATGGCGGCTACGCAGTAAATAAACGTGTTACCCTAGAAACGGTAGTTGAACGAGCCCGAGCGGAGTCGTCATCGGGTGGGCTGGCAAGGCGCGAGGACGCCGCCGCAGGCTACTGCCTACAAGGGCGAGCAACGCCGCCAGAGAGTCAAAGGCGCGGCTCCATAAGTGCCGATAAGCGCGCAGCACTAGGTCATTGCCGCCCAGTCGGAAATGGATTGACCGATCTTTTTTCCTTCCCCCGCAAGCGGGGGAAGAAGCAAACGCCAGACGGGAAAACACTCAATTCACCCTATCCGCACCGGCACGAACAACTGCTGTCCGTCGCGCTGAATCAGCAGCGCCACCGACTTGCCGGCTTTGGCGACGATGTCGCGCACCTGGTCGACGCCTTGCACCGGTTGACCGTTGATGGAAACCACCACGTCGCCCGGCTGCACGCCCGCACGCGCGGCGGCGCCGCTGACCTGCTCTACTACCAGGCCGCTGGCGATCCGGGTCTGCTGTTTTTCCTGCGGTTGCAAGGGCCGCATCGCCAACCCCAATTTCCCTTTGGACGTGCCGCCCGCACTTGCCATCCGCGCGGTTTTGCCGCTGGCGCTGCCAAGCTGCGCTGTTAACTGAGCGGCCTTGCCCTGGCGCCAGACCTCGATGGTCACATGCTCGCCCGGCTTGGCCATGCCGATCAGCGCTGGCAAATCGCCTGAAGCAACGATTGGCCGGCCGTTGACGCGCTGAATCACGTCGCCTGACTTAAGGCCCGCCCGTTCGGCTGGGCTATCTGGTTCGACCACGGACACCAGCGCGCCTTCGGGCCGGGGCAACTTGAATGAGTCGGCAAACGCCTGGTTCACCTCCTGCACCGCCACACCCAGCTTGGCATGATCAACCTTGCCGTGGGCCACGATTTCATCTTTGACATGCAGCGCCAACTCGATTGGGATGGCGAACGATACGCCTTGGTAGCCGCCGGTGCGGCTGTAAATTTGCGCGTTGATACCCACCACCTGGCCGCGCGCATTCAGCAGCGGCCCACCTGAATTGCCGGGGTTGACCGCCACGTCGGTCTGGATGAACGGTACCATGCCCTCATCAGGCAGCGAACGCCCCTTGGCGCTGACCACGCCGGCCGTTACGCTGTTTTCAAAACCGAACGGCGAGCCGATCGCCAATACCCATTCGCCCACCGTCAATGCGCCGGAATCGCCTAACGGCACGGTTGGCAGGTTGTGGGCGTCGATCTTGAGTACCGCCACGTCGGTTTTGCCGTCCTGGCCTAGCACCTTGGCTTTGAACTCGCGCCGGTCGGTGAGCTTGACCACGACCTCGTCGGCGCCGCGCACCACGTGCGCGTTGGTGAGAATCAAGCCATCCGGTGAAACGATGAAGCCTGACCCTTGGCCGCGTACCGGCATACGCTGCATTCTGCTGCCTGGCCCTGGAATGCCAAACGCGCCGGGCGGCAAGCCGAAGCGGCGGAAAAATTCCTGCATCCCCGGTGGCAATTCCCGCTGCGCGCTGGCGCCGGATTCGTCTTCATCCGCATCATCGTCACCATCATCGCTGTGCATTGACATCTTGCGCGTGCCATTGACGCTGATATTGACCACCGCTGGCCCGTATTGCGCCGTGATGGCGCTGAAGTTGGGCAGTGTCACCGCGGCCGCGACCGGCTGCGCATACGCGGGCGTCTGCAAAAGCGGTACTGCCGCCACGCCGACGCCGCCCAGCACGCCGGTGGTCATCAGCGCAGCCACCAGCTTCTTCGATTTCAGTTTCAGGGTACTCATCACACATTCCTTTCATCGGCCCGCTATCGACATTGATGGCGGAATGTGTGGAATATGGCGCGCGAAGCTTAGGCGATGCTTAGAGCCTGTTTAAATTACCTTCCCCATGTAGGAAACTATCGGGGAAGACATCGTGACCAAGCTTGTTACATCGCCCACGAAAGGCGTCTTATGACCAAAACCACCTCCCTCGACACCAATGCCGAATTCGCCGCCCGCCTGAAGCGCGTTGATCGCTTTTTCGCCGATGAATACTTGTGCGCCGGCAAGCTCGCCGGCCTGCTGGTGCAGGTGTGGCGAAACGGCAAACTGGCGTTGAACTCGCCGCAAGGCATGGCCGACCGCGAACGCGGCGTGCCGATGGCCGAAGACACGATTTTCCGCATCTATTCGATGACCAAGCCCATCACCTCGGTAGCCTTCATGATGCTGTTCGAGCAGGGGCTGGTGGCGCTGGATGACCCGGTGGCCAAGTACATCCCCTCTTGGGCCGATCTGCGGGTGTTCGAGGGCGGCCAATTGGGCGCGTTCAAGACGCGCGCGCCGACGCGGCCGATGCAGATCATTGATCTGCTGCGCCACACCTCGGGGCTGACCTATGGTTTTCAGTTGTACACACCGGTCGATGCCGCTTACCGCAAGCTCAAGCTGGGCAACGTCGAACTGGCCGGCACGCTGGACGACATGATCGCCGCGCTGGCCGATTTGCCGCTGGAGTTTTCACCCGGCACGGCGTGGAACTATTCGGTATCGACCGACGTGCTGGGTTACCTGATTGGCCAGATCAGCGGCACGCCGTTTGAAACCTTCTTGCAGCGAAAAATCTTCGATCCACTGGGCATGGCCGATACCGGCTTTCACGTACCCGCTGGCAAAGCCGGGCGCCTGGCCGCTTGCTACGCAGTGGGTCAACTGGGCCGCGCCGTGCAAGCAGACAGCCCGGTGACTCTGCAAGACGACCCGCGCACCAGTAGTTACCTGAAACCGCCCACCTTCTACTCCGGCGGTGGTGGGCTGGTTTCCACGGCGGCGGATTACATGCGCTTTGCCCGCATGTTGCTGGGCGGCGGCACGCTGGACGGCGTGCGCATCCTGGGCCGTAAAACGCTGGAAATGATGACCGCCAACCACCTGCCCGGTGGCGCCGACATCCCGCAACTGTCGCGCTCGCTGTTCAGCGAGGCGGCCTACAACGGCATCGGCTTCGGGCTGGGCTTTGCCACCACCCTGGAGCCGGCGCAAACGCTGGCGCTGGGCAGCGCGGGCGACTTTTTCTGGGGCGGCGCGGCCAGCACGTTCTTCGTCGTCGATCCGCGTGAAGACATGGTGATGCTGCTGCTCACGCAGTTGATGCCGTCCTCGGCCTACCCGCTGCGGCGGCAGTTGCGCACGCTGGTGCATGGGGCGTTGTAAGCGTTATACTCAACCCCCAGCGCTGATTTGCCTCTGCTTGCGGGCGCTCAATAAATACCGCTAAATCCGAGACACGCACACAAGCCCGGTTTCGCGATTTGGCGAGCCGGGTTTTTTGTATGTCGTTCATCGTTACGCCACAGTCGATGCATTTCGATGCGCC
>JAITMV010000040.1 GCA_031277295.1 Burkholderiaceae bacterium
GCCTGGCTGATCGCGTCATCCCGCGCGCGCGCCGCCGGGTGGCCCTTGGCAACGTCGGCGGCGTGGGCGGCGATCTTGTAGGCGATGATGCCTTGCTTGACATCGTTGCGATCCGGCAGCCCCAAATGCTCCTTGGGCGTGACGTAGCACAGCATGGCCGTGCCCATCCAGCCGATCATGGCCGCGCCAATGGCCGAGGCGATGTGGTCATAGCCCGGCGATGAGTCGATCACCAACGGCCCCAGCGTGTAAAACGGCGCGCCGTGGCAGTGCTTCAACTGCTCGTCCATGTTGGCCTGAACCATGTGCATGGGCACGTGGCCGGGGCCTTCGATCATGGTTTGCACGTCGTGCTTCCACGCGGTTTGCGTCAGCTCGCCCAGGGTGCGCAACTCGGCAAACTGCGCCTCGTCGTTGGCGTCGGCGGCGCAGCCGGGGCGCAGGCCGTCGCCCAGGCTGAAGGCGACGTCATACGCCTTCATGATGTCGCAAATCTCCTCGAAGTGCGTGTACAAAAAACTCTCGCGGTGGTGCGCGATGCACCACTTGGCCATGATCGAGCCGCCGCGCGAGACGATGCCCGTCACGCGATCTGCCGTCAGGTGAATAAAGGGCAGCCGCACACCCGCGTGGATGGTGAAGTAGTCCACGCCCTGCTCGGCCTGCTCGATCAGCGTGTCGCGGAAGATCGGCCAGCTCAGGTCTTCGGCGACGCCGCCGACTTTTTCCAGCGCCTGGTAAATCGGCACCGTGCCAATGGGCACGGGCGAGTTGCGGATGATCCAGTCGCGCGTGGTGTGAATGTGTTTGCCGGTCGATAAATCCATCACCGTGTCAGCGCCCCAGCGGATCGACCAGACCAGTTTTTCAACCTCTTCCTCAATGCTGGAAGTCACCGCGCTGTTGCCGATGTTGGCGTTGATCTTGACGCGGAAATTGCGGCCAATGATCGTCGGCTCGCTCTCCGGGTGGTTGATGTTGGCCGGGATGATGGCGCGGCCAGCGGCCACTTCGTCGCGCACGAACTCGGGCGTGATGCTACCGGGCAGCGTCGCGCCCATCGCGTTACCGCGCCGCCGCGCCTCGCGCCGGGCGTCGGCCAGAAATTCGCGCGTCCACTCCAGCCTGCCGTTTTCGCGCAGGGCGATGTATTCCATCTCGGGCGTGACGATGCCGCGCCGCGCGTAGTGCATCTGCGTCACGTTGCCGCCCGCGCTGGCGCGGCGCGGCGTGCGTTGCAGCGCGGCGGCCTCGCGCCGCAACTGGTCGATGCGCGTGGCGTCGCTGGTCTTGCCGCCGTCATCCAGAATGTGCGCCAGACGGCCCGCGTAAGCCTCGGTATCGCCGCGCTCGGCAATCCACGCGCCGCGCACGCTCGCCAGACCCTGCCGTACATCAATCGCCGCCACCGGATCGGTGTACGGGCCGGAGGTGTCGTAAAACGACGCCAGCTTGCCGTTGCTCAGGCGCACGTCGCGCACCGGCACGCGAATGTCGGGCCGGCTGCCTGAGATAACGCCTTTGGCCGAGGCGGGCAACGGCTCGCGCGTCAGCGCCAGCAACTGGGCAATTTTGTCGGGGGCGTTCATGGGGGCGGTCTCCTGCGGTGTTCCAATGGGACTCTCCGGGGCCGCCTGCCGAGGCTCGCTCTTCCTTACGCCGGTACTAACCGGATCAAGTTGACGGGTTTGGCCGATTGATCGACCATCTCAGCTCGCCTTTTCGCGCGGGCACCCCGGAGTCGATCACATCATACGCGCTCTTGCGTTGTCAAGTGTGCGTCGATATACCGCTGACGGCGGTTCGGTTTCAGCCGCTCAACATCGACCAGCACCAGACCATCGACGCAGTCGCTGAACTCGGGGTCGATGCCGAAGTCGATGAACTGCACCCCGCCCGGCTCGCACAACTCGCCGTACTGCTTGAACAACGGTGGAATGCCGCAACCCAGATTACCCAGCAGCGACTTCAGCCGAGTCAAATCCTCGGTGTAGTCCTCGCCAGCAAACTGCCCCAATACGGCAGGCAGCGTCGCTGGGTAGGGCCGGCGCGACGCCGCCAGCCCACGGCTGTCGGGGAACCATAGACGGTAAAACGCCACCAGCAAATCACGTGCCGCCGGTGGCAAACCGCCCGATATTGACACCGGCCCAAACAAATAGCGGTAGCCCGGATAGCGCGCCAGATACGCGCCGATGCCCAGCCACAAATAATCCAGCCCGCGCCGCCCCCAATAGCGCGGCTGGATAAAACTGCGCCCCAGTTCGATACCTTGCGCGATCACCTCGTTCATCTTTTCGTCGTAGTCGAACAAACCGGCGCTGTACAGCCCCGACAGACCGCGTTTGGCCACCTGCTGGGCAGTGGGAATGAAACGGTAGGCACCGACAATTTCCAGATCGGCCTCGTCCCACAAGATCAGGTGCAGGTAATCATCGTCAAAACGGTCAATGTCACGTCGTTTGCCGCTGCCCTCGCCCACGGCACGGAAGGCAATTTCGCGCAACCGCCCCAACTCGCACAGCAAGGGCGCATCTTCCTGGGCATTACACCGCCAGAGATAAATCACCTTGCCGTCAGGCGTCACGCCCAGGCGCTCAGCCTGCGCCAATTCACGCCTAAGCGCCCCACGCTCCTGTGGCCCGGCAACGGCGCATTCCGTTTTAAACACACCGGGCTGCCCCTTACCGAGCCGGATCACATGCTCGCGAAATTTGGCCGCCGTCTCACGGTCGGCGCATTGCGGCACATGCCAGTATGCAAAAGGAATGCGCTCGCCCACCTGCAAGCGCAACATACTGCCGCGTTTGCGAAACATCTGGTGCGTCAGCAGCAGCATGGAAAACGTTGGCGATACCAGCGCGCTGAGGTAAAAACCCAGGCTGTTGCGCCCGTGGATGAACATCGGCAGTACCGCGGCACGGTGCTTATCGGCCAGTTTGACGAAGCTCGGGTTCCAGTCTTTTTCCTGCAAACCTCCGGCCTTGAGGCGTGCCACCTCGCCGGCCGGGAAAAAAACCAGCACGCCGCCGCTTTCGAGTTGCTGATTCATCTGTCGCAGCGCGGTTTTTCGAACGCGCTGGTTGATGTTGTCAACCGGGATGAACAAAGACGCCAGCGGTTCCAGATGCGTCAGCATCCGGTTGGTCACCACCTTCACGTCGCGCCGCACGCGCGAGATGGCATACAGCAGCGCCAGCCCGTCGACCATGCCGGTCGGATGATTGACCACCACGATTAACGGGCCGTGCTCTGGCACTTGTTCCAGACTTTGGGTGGAGATGTCGCAGCGCAACTTCAGGTGCTCCAGCACCTGCTCCACCGCCTCCAGCCCCTTCAGGCCAGCATGGCGGGCAGCGAACTCCTGGAACTCTTTTTCATACAACAAGCGCCTAAGCAGCGCCTTCTGCCATGCCGCCAACCGGGCACCAGGCCACAAGTCACGTACCACATCGTCAACGCTGAACATCGAGCACGATCCTCTCTTTCGCTCTTACCTTAACGGTTTCATATGACATTTCAACCTAGAAACGGTAGTTGGACGCACCCGAGCTTAGCCGTCATCGGATAGGCTGGCAAAGGTAAGCGCCGCGGCTCCAAAGGTGCCCCCGCACCCTTGGACAGCGCGCCCGAGGGCGGCGTGATCGGGTGCGTAGCGCGCTCACCAAAGAGGTGGACGTGATCGAAGCCATGAAAGCCAACGCTCATGCGGGTTTTCTGAAGATAACAAGCGGCGGGCTGCCGTTTCTAGGTTCAATGCTATTTTGATGGCGCATCGATGACAATACGCTCCCGAGATAGGCAGGCGTATTCACGCTATAATAAAAAGCTCATTCCCCGATAGCTCAGTCGGTAGAGCGCCGGACTGTTAATCCGTAGGTCCCTGGTTCGAGCCCAGGTCGGGGAGCCAATCAAAGGCCAGAACCAGCATTAAGAGCCTGCTATCTATACGGTAGCAGGCTTTTCTTTTTCGCCCTCCGATGTTGGACGCTTTTTCGGACACATTCAATGAAGTCCGCCGATGGAAGCCGACATTTCATGACATGGGTTTTTGGAGACACCTTCTCTGTCGGCAGGCCGCAAGCGACGGCGCTGTGTTCCGCAATGCAATGCAAACCCGCACCTTGCCCGAGCCGCCCTCGCGCGATGGCAGTCTTTTGACCGCATCGCAGCCGTTGGCTTTGCCTTTTTGAACGGTTGCGACCGCATCGCGCCAGAAACGAAAGTCTGGCCCACGCGAGCTTGAACTGCGCACAACCATCACACTCGGCACAGTGCTTGCCGCCGCTACTGGCATCGGTTTCGCGTCGGCACAAAGCCACTCCGGTCAGTCTGATCGCGACCTACCTGCGCTGAAACCCGACAGCGCCAGGGGAACTGCCTTGATAGCTAGCCCGTAAATAGTAAAACATTGATATAGTTCGGGACTGGCAGCGCACTCGGGGTTGTATTCATGCGTCAGACAGAAATGCACTTGAGCGAAACCGACCGGCAGAAGGTAGCCGAAATTCGCACCAAAGGGCTGCGGCATGCCCGGGCAGTCAATCGTGCTCACATCCTGTGGTGTCTCGACCAAGGCGTGCCCGAAGCCCAGATCATGGCCGTGCTGGGTATCGGACGAACGGCGCTATGGCGCACCCGGGCAGCGTATCTGCAAGGCGGCCTAGAGTTGGCTTTATTCGACTTGGCGCGCCCCGGCCGGCCCCGCAAATACGGTGCCGACATCCAAGCCCAGGTCACTGAATTGGCATCCTCGCCTCCCCCGCCGGGGCGGGCGCGCTGGACAATGGCTGAATTGCACCAAGCCATCAAACACCAACAGGGACTACCGGCCATTGGCCGAGAGACGGTACGCCGGATGCTAAAAAAAAACGCCTAAGGAACCGGTTGTTGCCACCCTCGGGCCGACCGGCTACGAGTGTAGTGCTGCGCGCTTATCGGCACTTATGTAGCCGCGCCTTTGACTCTCTGGCGGCGAAAGCAAATCCTCGCAATACAACTCGGTAGTGCTGCGGTTTGCGCCTTGCCAGACGAACAAATCCATCGATTTCATTTGTAAAGGTTTTGATGGAACGGAGCACTAGAACGCTGACTGGTATGCAATCAGCTTGGGCGGTTGCGGCACTTACGAGATGAAATGCGAAGAAACCTCCTGAGCTTGAGCTTTGGCTGCGCACAAACCCAGCACACGCAAGCCCAGCACCACCTGCAAGCACTACAATGGAAACTGACGGGCCTTCCCGCATGGTGAAGGAGCCAACCGGGTCAGGTGGGGAACCAAGCAGCCCTAACTTTGAAGTCAGTGCCGGGGTCAAGGCTCGTCACCTTATCGGCTCGGCCAAGCAGTTTGAGTCTCGACCGGCAGCGGATGGCTTGCAGTTGGACTTACCCCCCCCGGCTCACGGACAGGCAATGACTTGATTTTCAAGCCTACATGGGCGCAAGGCGGCGCTCGGCGCCTGTGCGAGTGACGCCGCAGATTCGAGCCGCGCACATCAACCTCGCCACGCGCTTGCAAGCGACCTTGTGGCTTGGCCACAATTGGATGCGTATGCGCGGCGTACCCCAAGGGAACCTCTGAACAAATCTGTCGCGGCTGGCGCATCCCGCATTCGGGCGGTCTGCTTCGTTGCAAATGCTCGCAATACCACGAGGTATTGCTGCGCTTTGCGCCTCGCATCCCAT
>JAITMV010000075.1 GCA_031277295.1 Burkholderiaceae bacterium
GGTCGGCGTTGTTTCTTGACGGCCTGTGTCTGACAGTTGGCGTTCTGGCGAATTTTGACTGGATCACCGAGCGTTCGTCGGCCACGATTCTTTGGAGATCATCGTCCAGCACGGTGATCCCCAGCGCCGTGGCCATGCGGGCGGCGCGCTCGCGGAACATGGCGGCGGCATCCTTGGCGACGATCTGACGGCCAATGGTCGCGCGGCGGACGTACTTGCTGACCGTCATGCGCGCTTCGACGGCGCGGTACTGTATCTGCTGGTGCTTCTGAACGGAGCAGCAGATTTTGAGAAATCGTGATTTTTTTGTATCGGTCGTTGTCGGCTGAGTTGGCGGGTTCGCCATGTTCGTGTGCTCCTGTGATCGGCTCGTTTCCTGGGCTTCCTCACCATCTGTTTCACAGGGCCATACAGCGACTTTCGGGAAAAATTACTCTTGTCTGTTCCCGGCAAGATAGGGGATGTGGGTACACGAGCGCCGAAAGGCGCGCTACCCCACATCCCCACTTGGTCAGGCTGCGCCCGACACCCGGCACTTCTTCCGCGCTTCGCTTGTCAAAGATGCTCAAAACTCCCCGCACATCGCGCGGACAGAAACCAGAAATGTCGTGAACGACGGGCGACCACGAAGACGCGCCCGGCGCGACAACGGCGCGACCAAAAAGCGTAATTTCCGGCGGACAAAAAACGCATCGGCGGCGGCAACGGAAACCGGAAACTCCGCGCCATTGCTGGCGTCCGTGCTCCACTCGACTTGAACGTCGGTTCGCGGCATTTGTCGTCCTTGTTGACGCATTGAGACGCCGGAAACGGCGTTCGACGGCGACCGTCGAGCCGCAAATTCGGCGTCCAGCATTGACCCGGCCCGCGACAACCACGCCGACAGACCAGCGGATACCCAGCGGAGCGTCCAGCGTCCCGTCAGCCGCACCGGCCACGACAACGGGGCCGTCTCATTTGAATTGCAATTCTTTTGGCGGAGCTGTTTCAAATAAGAAAAAGAACGGGAACGTCAACCCTGTATGGGACTGTGAAACAGATAGTGAAGAACCTCACTGAACTTCCGATGAACCTCATGACAACCAGCATCCAAGCCTACGACCCTGCACCGTTCAATGAACGCATCCCGGCGCTGACCGCGCGGTTGGAGCGGCTATACGAAGCCACCCGCCGCGCCAAAAGACGCCTGCAAAACGTCAAGACCGCCGGCCAGCACGTCAATTACCACCAGAAGAATATATGAACGGCTCAAAACTCAAGAAAGGCACAAGGCATGATAGAACGCCCACGACACCGCGCCAAGGATAAAAATGGAGCCCATAAAACATCAACAGTTCAATGATCCCGACCGGCAGCGCGTTCATGAAGAAGTGATCGCCGCCGTTGAGGCTGACCCGGAAAAATTCATCGACCGCTACTTGGGGATGGATGAATCCTACGGCGGGCGCTATGTCAATTCCGATCTGTTCAAGGAAACCTTCGAGCAGTACCGGGTCTCGAAAGAATCGAGAAACCTGTACAACGTACCCGTTCACAACGCGGCGGCGGTGCTGGCAAGCGAGCAGTTCCGGCGGGCATTGAAACTCGCGCCGGAGCCGGGCCGCGATACCGTGGTCTTGCTGACCGGCCTGCCGGGTGCGGGCAAAACCTCATCCGTGCAAGTCGGCGACCAGTTGCTCCCGCACATCCATGCGGTGTTTGAAGGGCAACTGGCAACGCCGGAGACAACCTTGGATAAGGTTCGGCAAGTGCTGGAGGCAGGTTTCAAGCCCGCCATCATGGTGGTTCACCCATTGCCGGAAAAAGCATTGGACAATACGCTCACGCGCTTCAGCGAACAAGGCCGGGGAGCCGGGATACACACGCTGGCCAAGATCATGGGCGACTTGCCCATCGGTCTGGCGGCAGTGCGTGACAAGCATGGCGCGCAGGTACAACTCAGCGTCATGGATCGCCGGGCAAATTTCTTCCGCCCGGTCATGTTGGAAGGCTGGCAGCAGCTTTCCGTTTTGCAATCAGAGGGCAGCTATGAACACGTTAGAGCCAGACTCGAAAAGCACCTTGAAGCCCGGCGAGGCGAAATCTCCGATGCCGCCTGGAGACAAGCCGCGGGGCAACCCCCAATCGGCAAATAAGCCACCACACCCCACGGCATGGCTGGTGGAGAATGCCCGCAAAATTTCGGAAGACCCGGCGTTGCTGGCCAAAACCAAGGCGCGGCTGTTTTAAGGCAACGCCTCATGCAGTCCCGCGGATGAGCGCGCCTCGGTCTGGGATGGGCTGCAAGGTGCAAAGCGCGGCAATACCGGGCGGTATGGCGAGCAGATGCAACGCCGCAGACCGCCCCAAGCGAGGATGCATGTCGCCGCAGGGACTTGGTCAGCGTTGCCTCAAGTCAGTTTGTACTTGGCAAAAACACTCGACACCCATCACATCCCGGCAGCGGGCGCTTTAGCGCCGCCACAATGAAATATCCGGGCTAGGCGCTCAACGGATGCAGGTGCGCCAGAAACTGCTCCGACGCAGTACGCCATGAAAAGCGCTCGGCGTGCGCGCGGGCGGTGGCGCGGCTGATGCGCAGGGCGTCCAGACAGGCTTGGCGCAGATCGTCGTTCAGCGCGCCGGCGGGCGAGTCGCCCAGCACGTCGATTGGCCCGGTCACGGGATACGCCGCCACCGGCAGGCCGCTGGCCAGCGCTTCCAGCAGCACCAGGCCGAAGGTGTCGGTGCGGCTGGGAAACACGAACACATCGGCCGAGGCATACACCCTGGCCAGTTCGGGCTGCTTGAGCACGCCCAGATAGCGCGCGTCCGGGTAACGGGCCTTCAGGTCGGCCAGCGCCGGGCCAACGCCTGCGACCCATTTGGAGCCGGGCAAATCCAGCGCCAGAAAAGCCTCGACGTTTTTCTCGACCGCCACGCGGCCCACGTACAGAAAGATCGGGTGCTCGGTGTCGAGCGTGTTCTCGCGTCGCGGAAAGAACACGTCCAGATCGACGCCGCGCGTCCACAGCACGCCGTTGGTGATGCCGTGGGTTTTCAGATCGTTCAGTACCACCGGCGTCGGCGCCATCACGGCCTGGGCCGGGCCGTGGAACCAACGCAGAAAGCGGTACGTCCACGCCAGCGGAACGCCGCAGCGCGCCTGCACGTATTCAGGAAAACGGGTGTGATACGCCGTGGTGAACGGCATCTTGTTGCGCAACGCCCAAGCGCGCGCCGCCAAGCCGAGCGGGCCTTCGGTGGCGATGTGCAGCGCCCGCGGCGCGAAGGCCTCGATGCGTCGGCGCACGTGCCGGCCCGGCAGGATGGACAGGCGGATTTCCGGATAGGTCGGGCACGGCAGCGTTTTGCATTCGAGCGGCGTCATCAGGTCCACGGCGTGACCCAGCGCCTGTAGCTCGCGGCGCGTCGCGGTCAGCGTGCGCACCACGCCGTTGACCTGCGGCTCCCAGGCGTCGGTGACGATCATGATCTTCATGGGCGGCCTTTCTTCAAGCGGCAGCGGGCGCGCGCGCGCCACGCGTGGCGGCGGCGCGCAGATGCGTCCAGTAGACGATGCGCAATTCGCCCTCCATCGTTTCGACCAGCGCCGACAGGCTTTCCACCCAGTCGCCGTCGTTGCAGTAGAGCTGGCCGTTGATCTCGCGGATTTCAGCCTTGTGAATGTGCCCGCAGACCACGCCGTCGCAGCCGCGGCGGCGCGCCTCGTCGGTCATCGCGCGCTCGAACGAGTTGATGTAGTTGAGCGCCTTTTTCACCTGCTGTTTCAGGTGCTGCGACAGCGACCAGTACGGATAACCCAGCCGCACGCGGATGCGGTTGAAATGCCGGTTGAGATTCAGGATCAGGGTGTACAGCGTGTCGCCCACATAAGCCAGCCAGCGCGCGTGCTGCACCACGCCGTCGAACAGATCGCCATGAGTGACCCACAGGCGTTTGCCCGCGGCGGTGACGTGAATGGCGTCCTCGGCCACCTCGATCTGGCCAAAGTGCAAGCCCAGGAACTGGCGCGCCGCCTCGTCATGGTTGCCCGGAATGAACACCACCCGCGCGCCCTTGCGCGCCCGGCGCAGCACCTTCTGCACCACGTCGTTGTGCGCCTGCGGCCAGTACCAGCCCTTGCGCAACTGCCAGCCGTCGATGATGTCGCCGACCAGGTACAGCGTGTCCGATTCGTTGTGCCGCAGAAAGTCCAGCACATAGGCGGCCTGGCAACCCGGCGTGCCCAGGTGTATGTCCGACAGCCAGATGGCGCGGTAGCGCCGCACCGGCGCGGCGGGCAGTTCCGCGTCCTGCGCGGTCACTGGACCGGGCATGGGCGCGTGATCGGGCGTCTCGGCCCCGGTCTTGCAAGCCGCGCGGGGCGATACCGGAAAACACAGCGACGCGAAAACCTTGCGCCAATCGGTGAACCCTTCAGGGCTGTCGGATCGTGTATGTAAAACCATAAGGACAACGGCAGGGCGTTACCCCGATTGCGCCACGGGTGTGTGAAATGTTGGTGTCAAAAAAATGGCAGTCGCGTGACACGGCGCCTTCATCCGCCAGACCGGCAATCCGCGGCTGGCCTGGGACGCTTGCGCCTTGCAGCCTATCCCAAAGCGAGGCGCGCTCATCCGCGGGGACTTGTTCAGCGTCGCTTTATGTTGTTGTCATCAAGCCGTCACATGAATTCGAACAATCCTGATCCTTCTACACGAGCAGAGTGATCAATGGGTGACGATTGCGAGGACGGCGCGCGGGCGATGGCGAGCAGGATTCGGGCCGAGGTGCTGGACAGTTTCGACGAAGAGCTTGAAGAGGAAATCGACGACGAGCGGCTGGCGCGTCTGCTCGATCATTTTTCCGGGCATCCGGAAATTTCGAGCCTGTCGCGCGCGGTTTATTTCAAGGAGCTGTTCCGCTTGCAGCGCGAGCTGGTCAAGCTGCAAGACTGGGTGGCGGCCAAGGGCCAGAAAGCCGTCGTCATCTTCGAGGGGCGCGACGCCGCC
Organism: Burkholderiaceae bacterium; assembly: GCA_031277295.1. GTDB lineage: Bacteria > Pseudomonadota > Gammaproteobacteria > Burkholderiales > Burkholderiaceae_C > Ottowia. The sequence continues at coordinate 4,995 of JAITMV010000075.1, forward strand.
GGCAAGGGCGGCGTCATCAAGCGCATCACGCAGCGTCTGAACCCGCGCGTTTGCCGCGTCGTCGCGCTGTCGGCGCCGAGCGAGCGCGAAAAGGGGCAGTGGTACTTTCAACGCTACGTGCCGCACCTGCCGGCGCGCGGCGAAATCGTGCTGTTCGACCGCAGTTGGTACAACCGCGCCGGCGTCGAGCGCGTGATGGGCTTTTGCTCCGAGGACGAGGTGGAGGAGTTTTTCCGCAGCGTGCCGGAGTTCGAGCGGATGCTGGTGCGATCCGGCATCGCGCTCATCAAGTACTGGTTTTCAATCACCGACAGCGAGCAGCACTTCCGCTTCGAGATGCGTATCCGTGATCCGCTCAAGCAGTGGAAGCTGAGTCCGATGGACCTGCAATCGCGGGTGCGCTGGGAGGCGTACACCAAGGCCAAGGAGGACATGCTGGAGCGCACGCACATCGCCGAGGCGCCCTGGTGGGTGGTCGAGGCGGTCGATAAAAAGCGCGCCCGACTCAACTGCATCGCGCATTTGCTGGCGCGGTTTCCGTACAACGAGATCGAGCACCCGGAGGTCGTTCTGCCAGCGCGCGAGCACAACCCGGATTACATCCGCGAGCCGATACCGCGGGACATGTACGTGCCCAAGCTGTATTGAGCCGGGGCATCTGGCGCGCAAAAAGTCGCCGGCTTCGACAAGCTCAGCCTGAACGGTCAGGGGTGTACACGACAAAACCAAAACTGTTTCAATGAATGGCGCTACCCGATTACTCCAGACTCAATGCTATTTAATAAATAGCTGGACCCGCGATTGATTTGGCGATTTCATAGTTTTTATATTCTGAAATTTCCATTTAAATCGCGGGTCCAGCTATTAAAAACTTAGTGCATGGCGGCTGCGCCGTTGCCCTGGATTTTGGGGCCGCGCCGCGCGGACGAAATGAAACGACGCGGATGGCGAGAGTCGCTTTCAACCCTGGTTCAGCCGTTGCGGATCGGGCGTTGATACCCGCCTTGATACCAACCTTTCGTGCGGCCCAACACGCGCACCACCAGCAGCATCACCGGCACTTCGACCAGCACGCCGACCACGGTGGCCAAGGCGGCGCCGGAGTGCAGGCCGAACAGGCTGATGGCGGCGGCCACCGCCAGCTCGAAGAAGTTGCTGGCGCCGATCAGCGCCGAGGGGCAGGCGACGGCATACTGCTCTCCGGCCCGCCGGTTGAGCCAGTAGGCCAGCCCGGAATTGAAGAACACCTGAATCAGGATCGGCACGGCCAGCATGACGATTACCAGCGGCTGCCGGATGATGGCCTGGCCCTGAAAAGCGAACAGCAGCACCAGCGTCAGCAGCAGCGCGGCCATCGACCACGGGCCGATTTTTTGCATGGCGCGGTCGAAGGCGGCCTGCCCCCGCCCCAGCAGCAGCCGCCGCCGCCAAAGCTGCGCGAGGATGACTGGCGCGATGATGTAGAGCGCGACCGAAATCAGCAGCGTGTCCCACGGCACGGTGATCGACGACATGCCCAGCAGCAGCCCGACGATGGGCGCGAAGGCGACGATCATGATGGCGTCGTTGAGCGCCACCTGCGACAGCGTGAACAGCGGGTCGCCGCCGATCAGCCGGCTCCACACGAACACCATCGCCGTGCAGGGCGCGGCGGCCAGCAGGATCAGGCCAGCGATGTAGCTGTCGAGTTGATCGGCGGGCAAAAACGGCGCGAATAGCTGGCGCACGAACAGCCAGCCAAGCAGCGCCATCGAAAACGGCTTGACCGCCCAATTCACGAACAGCGTGATACCGATGCCGCGCCAGTGCGCCTTGACCTGGTGCAGCGCGCCAAAGTCGATCTTGACCAGCATCGGCACGATCATCACCCAGATCAACAGGCCGACCGGCAGATTGACCTGGGCCACTTCCATGCCGCCGATGCCCCGGAACACGCCGGGCAGCGCCTGACCGAGCGCGACGCCGGCGGCGATGCACAGGACCACCCACAGCGTCAGGTAACGCTCGAACGCGCTCACGGCGTCGGCCCGGCGTTGCCGATGTTCGCCAGTTCGCGCTTGATCGCCGTCTGGTCGAGCGCGGCCAGCGGCAGGTTCACGAACAGGCGGACGCGGTTCATCATGAGGCGGAAAACCTGGTCGAAGGCGCGGCGCTTTTCAGCGTCTGTTCCTTCAGCCGAGGCCGGGTCTTCAAACCCCCAATGCGCCGCAACCGGCTGCCCCGGCCACACCGGGCACATCTCGCCAGCGGCGTTGTCGCAGACGGTAATGATGAAGTCCATGGGCGGCGCGCCGGGCGCGGCAAATTCGTCCCAGCTCTTGCTGCGCAGGTTTTCGGTTGGGTATTCAACCGAGCGCGCCTTTTCGATGGCCATCGGATGCACCTTGCCCGTGGGATGGCTGCCCGCGCTGAAGGCGCGAAAACGCCCTTGCCCCATCGTGTTGATCAGCGCCTCGGCCATGATGCTGCGGGCCGAATTGCCGGTGCAGAGGATGAGGACGTTCCAGATTTTTTCGTTCATGGGCGGCTTTCGTCAATGTAGGTTGGGTTGAGCGTAGGTTGGGTTGAGCTTTAGCGAAACCCAACAAAGGCCGTGATGCGGTAAAGGCCGCTTGACGTGGTGACGGTGGTGGTGGGTTTCGCTTCGCTCTACCCACCCTACGGCACTACCCACCTACGGCACTTCCGTCAGCAGCACTTGGCGGCAACGGAGGCCGCGGCGCAGGAGAGTTTTTGCACCGGGCTACAACAACTTGCGGCGGCGGGGCGGTCGTGCTCGCCAAAGGTCGGAATGCTGTCGAGCGTGTGAAACGCTTCCCACGCGATGCCGCTGGGGTCCAGGCTCCAATGCTTGTCCGAACGGGCGTAGCAGCAGTTGCTGCCCGGTTGCGCCACGTGGGGCAGCTCCGCCGATTGCAGGCGCTGCTCCAGTTCGGCCAGTTCTTCGGCGCTTTCGGCCTGAATGCCCAGGTGATCCAGCCCCGGCGCCTGGCCGCGCCGCGAGATGGCGAAATTCATGCGCGGATCGTCCAGCATCCACTTGGCGTAATCGGGCTTGGTGACGGTCGGCTGGGCCGCGAACAAAGCCGAGTAATAGCGGATGCTGTCGCTCAGATTCTCGACGGATACGTGGACGTGCAGGCGTTTCATGATGAGCTTTCTTTGACTTTGATGGTGGTGATACGGACGGGCTTGCGAACCGGCATACAGGGATTGCCCCCGCAGCAGTTCTCGGTGAGGAACGCCACCAGCGCGGCGGCGGCTGAAAAATGGGCCGCGTAGATCACAAAGCGGCCTTCCTGCCGCGACGTGACCATGCCCGCGTGGGTCAGCTCTTTCAGGTGAAAGGACAGCGAGGACGGCGGGATGCCAGCAGCCTCGCCAATCTTTCCGGCCGCCATGCCAGCGGGGCCAGCCCGCACGAGCAGGCGGAACACGGCAAGGCGCGATTCCTGCGCGAGGGCGGCCAAGGCGGTGACAGCGGTTTTAGTTTCCATATTTCTATTTTATTTGAAATATAGAAACAAAGGCAATACCCTTGCGCCCCATCTGGCTGTCATGGGCTGTCAGTCAATCAGGTCCGGATGGCCTGGATTCACGACCAACCGCTTCATCAAAATGTCACGCCCGATTCCTACGATGCCAGCGAGCGCAAGAATCGGGGGAGAGGCTTTCTGGCTGATCCGGCGGTTCTTGCATGGTCAATGCAACGTACCCACAAGGAATCGCCCGATATGTCCGACTCACTGCCCAACACCCCGCGCCGCCGCATCCTCAAGTTGCTGGCTGGTACCCCGGTTCTGTTGCCCTTGGGCGTTACCGCCACGTCGATGCTGACCGCTTGTAGCGGCGACGGCGGCGGCGACGCGCCCGCTCCCGCCGACCCGCCCGCGACGTCGGCGCAATTTGAATCGGTCGCCTTCGCCGGGATGAGCGCACCGGCGGCCAGCGACCCCGCCGCGCTGGCGGCGACCTCGGTGCGGTCGCGGCTGCAAGTCGCGTTCAGCGACGGCAGCGTGACCGAATACGCGCTGGCGTACCAGCCCTTCTTTCTGACCGGCGATCAGGCGCCGGACGGCAACGGCGGCACGGTACTGGCTGGCGGCTATTACGACATCGACAACCAGCCGATCATGGACGCCGAAGGACGGCGCTATTTCTCGAACGCGCCCGATGGCGCGTCGCTGCTGACGGTGGCGGGCGCGCCGGCCAACACGGTGTTTGCCGTGGTGCAGTTCGAGTACGCCAACTGGACGGATTTCGGCGGCCCCGACATGTACGGCGTGCTGCCCTCGCCGATTGCCGTGCTGACGCTGAACCAGAATCCCGCCACCGGCCAACTGACGCTGGCGAAATACCACAACGTCGATATGTCCGCGATTCATGGCCTGTGGATTCCCTGCGGCGCGAGTCTGTCGCCGTGGGGTACGCACATTTCGAGCGAGGAGTACGAGCCGGACGCTTTCGACATGGGGCAGGGCGGCCAGTCGCTGTCGCTGGTGACCGACGCCGACAACGGCTTCGGCAAGTGGTTCTATGGCGACGCCGCCGACGCCCGGCTGAACGCCTACAACTACGGCCACATTCCCGAAGTCACCGTCAACCCCGACGGCACCGGCGCGATCAAAAAGCACTACTGCCTGGGCCGCATCTCGCACGAGCTGATTCAGGTCATGCCCGACGAGCGCACCGCGCTGATGGGCGACGACTACACCAACGGCGGGCTGTTCATGTTCGTCGCCGACCGGGCGCGCGATCTGTCGTCGGGCACGCTGTACGTGGCCCGGTACACCTCGGTGTTGAGCGAGCAATCCACCAGCCGCGCCAGCGCCGCCGCGATCCAGTGGATCAAGCTCGGCTCAGCCACCAGCGCCGAGATCGAGGCGATGGTCAACACCGACAAAATCCAGCCCACGGACATCATGGACGTGCGCACCGAAGCCGCCGAGGGCTACACCCCGCTCATGCTCAACAAGACCGAACGCTTCGTCAGGCTGGCTGGCGACGACGAGCGCACGCTGAAGGCCGCCGCCTTTCTGGAAACGCACCGCTACGCCGCGCTCAAGGGCGGCAGCATGGGCTTCACCAAGATGGAGGGCACCGCCGTCAACGCCCGCGACAAGATCGCCTACTCGGCCATCGCCAACATCACCGACTCGATGGTGGCGGGCAGGGCCGGTTACGTGTCCGGGCACAACATCCGCTTTGCGGCGGTGGTCAACGCGGGCTGCGTGCTCCAGCACTTTCTGGCTGGCGGGCAGACCGATTCGGACGGCAACGCCATCGACAGCGAATGGGTTCCGCAAAGTACGGCGGTGCTTATCACCGGCACCGACCTGCCCGCCGCCGACGCGCTGGGCAACACCAGCGACCCCGACAACATCGCCAGCCCCGACAACCTGAAGTTCTCCGAACAGATGCGCACCCTGTTCATCGGCGAGGACAGCGGCAACCACACCAACAACTTTCTGTGGGCCTGGCATGTCGATACCGGCAGCCTGCAACGCCTGCTGTCGTGCCCGGCGGGGGCCGAATCGACCGGCCTGCACGCGGTCGATGCGCTGGGTGGCTGGACCTACATCATGAGCAACTTTCAGCACGCGGGCGATGGCGTCAGCCGTCTGGGCGATCTGGCCGCCGAAGTGGACGAACTCATGGGCGACAAACGCAAGGCCGCCGTGGGCTATCTGACGGGGGATTTCGGCTCGGCGGCGGGTACCGCTGTCAAGTTGTAACCCTCGCCCGCCAGCCGCGCTTGCAGCGCCGCGCGCAGCGTATCGACCGCCGTTGCCAGCGGGCCGTCGTTGATCACGTGGATGGCGCTGGCCGGCATGTCGAACTCGACTTGCCGGGCCAGCCGGGCGGCGATGGCGGGGGCGTCCTCGCGGCTGCGGGCGGCAAGACGCCGCATCAGCACATCGGGCGGGGCCGTGATGTGGACCACCGTGCAGCCCGGCCATTGGCGCAGCAACGCGGGCACCCAGGCACGCGAGCCGTTGACCAGCACGCAGCGCCCGTCGGACAGCGGCGTCAGCTCGGCGTGGCGCACGCCGTAGCGCAGGCCGTTGGCCTGCCAGTGCATGGCAAAGACGCCGCTTTGGTGCAAATGGGCGAACGCTGGCGGGCTGACGCTTTCATGCCGCTCGCCGTCCGCGCGCGCGGCGCGCGTGATGGTGCGGCGCGCCCAGTGCGCCGGCGGCAGATCGGACCAGCTTTGCCGCAGGCCATCGAGCACGCTGTCCTTGCCGGCGCCGGAAGGGCCAACGACGTAGATGAGGCGTCGGGTCATGGGGAAAGGCTTTTCTGTTCGAGCAACATGAAATCCGCGTTTGCCGTCGGCTCGATAAAAAGCGACAGGCGATCCAGCCGCGGCGGCGGCAGATCGGCGAAGTGCGCG
>JAITMV010000094.1 GCA_031277295.1 Burkholderiaceae bacterium
CGGCCACCTTCGGGCGCTACATCGGGGTGGATTACGGCATCGTCGGCACGCTGACGCAGGTGGACAAGGAATACCTGGCGCAGAACTTCACCGCCTTTTTCCGCCGCGACTACAAGCGCGTGGCCGAGCTGCACGTGGAAAGCGGCTGGGTGCCCGCCGACACCCGCATCGACGAGCTGGAGGCCGCCGTGCGCAGCGTGTGCGAGCCGTACTTCGACCGCCCGCTCAAGCAAATTTCGCTCGGCATGGTGCTGATGCGGCTGTTTCAGACCTCGCGCCGCTTTCATGTCGAAATCCAGCCGCAACTGGTGCTGCTGCAAAAGACGCTGCTCAACGTCGAAGGGCTGGGCCGGCAGTTGGACCCGGAACTGGACTTGTGGGCCACCGCCAAACCGTTTCTGGAGAAATGGATGCTGGAGCAGGTTGGCCCCAAGCGCTTCTGGCATCAACTCAAGGAACAGGCGCCGTACTACGCCAAGATGTTGCCCGATCTGCCGCGCCTGCTGCACGGCTACCTGCAACGGCAACAAGAACAACCGTCCCATGCGCAACTGTTGAAGCTGCTCCACGAACAGCGCCGCGGCAACCGCCTGCTATCGGCGCTGCTGTACGCCGGCGTTGGCTTTTTGCTGGGACTGGTGGCGATGCAGATCTATGTCTGGGTTCGGATCAATTATTTTTGACAAATTTCCCCAGCATGAACTGGACCCTTCTGAGCTTCGTCATCGTCTATCTGATCGGCACCCTGATGATCGGCGTCTGGGCCGGGCGGCACATCAAGACCACGTCCGACTTCGCCCTGGCCGGGCGCAATCTGCCGCTGACGATGATTATCACCACCACTTTCGCCACCTGGTTCGGCGCCGAAACGGTGATGGGCATCCCGGCCAACTTCGTGCAAGGCGGGCTGAACGCCATCGTCGAAGACCCGTTCGGCGCCGGCACCTGCCTGATCCTGGTCGGCGCCTTCTTCGCCGCGCGCCTGTACCGCATGAACCTGCTGACCATTGGCGACTTTTACCGCCAGCGCTTTGGCAAAGGCATTGAGGTGTTCTGCTCGGTCGCCATCATCTTGAGCTATCTGGGCTGGGTGGCGGCGCAGATCACGGCGCTGGGCAAAGTGTTCAACGTGCTGTCGGCGGGCGAAATTTCTGAAATCGCCGGCATGATTACCGGCACCATCGCGGTGCTGGTGTACGTGGTGATCGGCGGCTTTCTGGCGGTGGCGTGGACCGACTTCATCCAGATGATCGTGTTGGTGATCGGCCTGAGCGTGATCGCCTTCTTCGCCGCTGACTTGGCCGGCGGCGCCGACAAAGTGATCGCGCTGGCCGGCAGCAAAGACCTGTTCCGCTTTTTGCCGGCGCCGGGTTTCAAGAACGTTGCCTTTTTCATCGCCGCGGGCATCACCATGATGCTGGGCAGCATTCCGCAGCAGGACGTGTTCCAGCGCGTCATGTCGGCCAAGGACTCGCGCACCGCGCAGCGCGGCGCCATGATCGGCGGCGCGGCCTACATTCTGTTTGCTTTCGTGCCGATGTTCATCGTCACCGCCGCCATCGTCGTCATGGGCGACAGCGTGCTGCAAATGGCCGCCGACGACTACCAGAAGATATTGCCCACCTTCATCATGGGCCACATGAATCTGTTCTTGCAGATTCTGTTTTTCGGCGCGCTGCTATCGGCCATCAAGAGCACCTCGTCGGCCACGCTGCTGGCGCCATCGACCAGCTTCGTCGAGAACATCCTGAAAAACCTCTACCCGTCGATGAGCGACCGCCAGCGCCTGATCGCCATGCGCACCACGATCCTGATCTTTTCGGCCAGCGTGCTGGCCTATGCCATCGCGATGAAGGGCACCTCGATTTACGAACTGGTGTCGGGCGCGTACCAGGTCACGCTGGTCGGCGCGTTCGTGCCGCTGGTCATCGGCCTGTACTGGCGCCGCGCCACCACCCAGGGCGCGGCGCTGTCGATCTTGCTGGGCATCGGCGTGTGGGTGCTGTTCTTTCCCGACATTTCCACATTGGGCGAGGCCTTCCCCGGTCAACTGGCCGGGTTGATTGCCGCCCTCATCGGCATGATTGCCGGCTCACTGCTGCCGCAATGGGTGCCGAACCACCACGGACACACACATCACCTGGCGCCGCGATAACGCCAATCGTTGTCACGTCCCCGCGCGCAGCGAAGTCATAGTCATACACCTTGCGCCTTCCTACCGCCATCGGGTAGACTGTATTCATGGTCGCCATACCTTTCGATACCCTGAAGTACGCCAGCACGCTGGAAGCTGCGGGCGTTCCGCGCGAGCAAGCCACCGCGCTATCTGGCGCGCTAGAAATCAACCTCAAAGACCTGGCCACCAAAGCCGACCTGGACGCCAGGCTGCTATTACTAGAGCAGCGCATGACCATCAAACTAGGCGCCATGCTCGTCGTTGCCCTTGGCGTCTTCGCCACAATAGTCAAACTCCTGTAGCACCGCCGTCCAAACCCCTATAGACGCCCCGTCCAAACTCCTACCGGCAGTGCACAGCGCCCATCAAAGCGACTTCCCGCCCACCCGGCCAGCACACCCAAACCGCAGTAATACATGCGCCGTAGCGTCGGCTCCCGCGCCAACAACTCAAACATAGTCATATGTCATCATGGCCGTGGGCAGATATAATTAGCAGGTTTTGCCTCGCAACAGGTCGCCCCGACCGCACGGGCTGAAGCATTTCCTTGGTTTCCATCTGAAAGCCGACGCGACTTGGAGCGGGTCGCGCAAGCCGTGCGCACGGGCGACCGTAACCAACCGGAGAATCCCGTGCTTTCGTCTCTCAAGGGGAGCTGCCCGCCCGCCATCTTGGCGCTGGCCGACGGCAACGTCTTTATCGGCCAATCCATCGGCGCTGGCGGCGTCACGGCGGGCGAGGTAGTGTTCAACACCGCCATGACCGGCTATCAGGAGGTCCTGACCGACCCGAGCTATTGCCGCCAGATCGTGACCCTGACCTATCCGCACATTGGCAATTGCGGCGTCAACGACGAGGATATGGAATCAGGCAAAGTGCAGGCCGCCGGGTTGGTAATCAAGGATTTGCCGCTGCTGCACAGCAATTTCCGCGCCCAGCGCACGCTGGCGGATTGGCTCAAGGCCGAGAGTGTGGTGGCCATCGGGGGTATCGATACCCGCCGGCTGACGCGCCTGCTGCGCACCAAGGGGGCGCAAAACGGCGCTATCGTCGCCTTGGCGGCGGGCCAGCAGGCGACGCCTGAGCGCATGGCCGAGGCGCTGGCGGCGGCGCGCGCCGCGCCGCCGATGGTTGGGCAGGACTTGGCGCGGGCGGTCAGCGTCAAAGCGCCTTATGAGTGGACGCAGACCGAATGGCGCCTGGGCGTGGGTTACGGCACGCAGGACGCGCCGCGTTTTCATGTGGTGGCGTATGACTTCGGGGTCAAGCGCAACATGCTTCGGATGTTGGCCGAGCGCGGCTGCCGGGTGACGGTGGTGCCGGCCGAAACGCCCGCCGCCGAGGCGTTGAAGCACGCGCCCGACGGCGTGTTTCTGTCCAACGGGCCGGGCGATCCCGAGCCGTGCGGCTACGCCATCGACGCCGCGCGCACGCTGATCGACAGCGGCCTGCCGGTGTTCGGCATCTGTCTGGGCCACCAGATCATGGCGCTGGCGGCGGGCGCGCGCACGTACAAGATGAAGTTCGGCCACCACGGGGCGAACCATCCGGTGAAAGACCTGGACAGCGGACAGGTGGCGATCACCAGCCAGAACCACGGCTTTACGGTCGACGAAAAGACGCTGCCGCCTGGCTTGCGTGTCACGCACGTCAGTCTGTTTGACGGCAGCTTGCAGGGGCTGGCTCACGTGGAGCGGCCAGCGTTCAGTTTTCAGGGCCACCCCGAGGCGTCGCCGGGGCTGCACGACACCAACTATCTGTTTGACCGTTTCGTCCGGTCGATGCGCGCGCGTCAGGAGAAAACCGCGTGAAGTTCCATGACGCCGAGGCCGAGGTGCCGCGCCCGCTGGCCGCAGGCGACGGCCTGCCGCAACTGATGCAAAAAAACGTGCCCTCGGCGCGCATACAGGCGTTGCGGGACAAGTTGACGACGGATCGGCATGAGTGACAAGGCCAGGCCCGCTTTGAAACCACAATTTGTGACTTCAAAGCAAGGATCGCATGCACAGGCGCTGCCGATGGAGCTATCGGACATGGTGCTGGAAATTCGCGGCCATCGGGTATTGCTGGCGCAGCAACTGGCTGCCCTGTACGGGGTGGAACCGCGGGTACTAATGCAGCAGGTAAAACGCAATGCGGAACGGTTTCCAGCAGACTTCATGTTCCAGATCAGTGTGGAAGAATTTGCCGGTTTGAAATCACAATTTGTGATTTCAAACTTGAGGTCACAAGATGTGACCTCAAGCCGGGGCGGCATTCGGACATTGCCCTACGCCTTTACCGAGCAAGGCGTAGCCATGCTATCCAGCGTGCTGCGCAGCGAGCGCGCTGTGGCCGTCAACATCGAAATCATGCGCGCCTTTGTCGCCCTGCGCGGCATGTTGTCGGAACACGCGGAGCTGAAAGAGAAGCTGGCCACGCTGGAAGAAAAATACGACGACCAGTTTCGCGTGGTTTTTGAAGCGATTGCCGAACTCATGGAACAACCCGCGCCGGAGGGCTACGCCAGCCGCCGCATCGGATTCACTAAAGACGACTGACCCACACAGGCAAAAAATGCCCAAACGCACCGACCTCAAATCCATCCTCATCATCGGCGCCGGCCCCATCGTCATCGGGCAGGCGTGCGAGTTCGACTACTCCGGCGTGCAGGCGTGCAAAGCGCTGCGCGAGGAGGGCTACCGGGTCATCCT
>JAITMV010000100.1 GCA_031277295.1 Burkholderiaceae bacterium
TCCGGCTCCAGCCGCACGATCTGCGTGCTGGTGCGGAACTTGATGAGCGGGTTGTCCTGCACCCGCTCCAGAATCGACTGGTGTATGTCCACCCGGTGGATCACCCCATACGGGTTGCCAAAACGCTTGCGGAATGCCTCGCCGGTTTCCACCTGCCCGACCTGTTTGCCATCGACGGCGTCCATCATCGTCAGCGTGTCGGTAAACACCGTGCGGCTGCGCGCGGCTTCGCCCGCGCCCAGCGCGTCCAGCGCGGTAAAGGCATTGGGGCCAAGCTGGATGCCGGCGCCGATTTCGCCGATCTCCTTGGCTTGCTCCAGCAGCAGTACCTCGATGTTCTGCTGCGCCAGCGCCAGCGCGGCGGCCAGGCCACCGATGCCGCCGCCGACGACGATGGCGTTCTGACGGGAATTGCCATTTTTGCTCATAACTTGTCTCCTAAGGTAAAAATCAAACGATGTAGTCGGGCTGGCGCTGCGGCTCGGCCCGGATGAAAGCGGGATGCACGCGCGAGTGCTCATATACGGCGCGAATGCGCGGATAGGGTGCAAGGTCGCACTGATTGCGCTCGGCGTTGAGCACCTGCGGCACCAGGCAGCAGTCGGCCACGGTCGGCGCCTCGCCCATGCACCAGGGGCCGCCGAACTCCCGCGCGGCGCGCGTCAGCAACCGCTCGGCGGCGAGCAGCCCTGCGGCCACCCAGTGCTGGTACCAGACGTCTTTCTGCTCGGGCGTGACCTTGAGCACGTCTTGCAGATACTTGAGCACGCGCAAGTTGTTGACCGGGTGGATGTCGCAGGCGATCTGGTAACTCAACTCCAGCGCGCGGGCGCGACGCTGACGTTCGAGCGGAATCAGGCGCGGCTCGGGGTGCGTGGCGTCGAGCCAGTCGATGATGGCCAGCGACTGGCCCAGGCTGAAATCGCCATCGACCAGCATCGGCACCGAGGCATTCGGGTTGGCATCGACATACGCCGGCTCGTACTGCGCGCCGGTACGAATGTTGACGCCGTGGTACGTGGCATCCAACCCCTTCAAGGCCAGCGCAATGCGCACCCGGTAAGAGGTTGAACTGTGGCAAAAACTGTACAAATCCATGTTTCGGCACACCCGCTTCAGACGACCTTCACGGTCAACTCGCCCAACCGCTCGACGCCAACTTGCATCGTGTCGCCCGCCTTGACCGGACCAACCCCTTCGGGCGTGCCGGTGTAGATCAGATCGCCCGGCTCCAGCCGGAAGAATTTGGACAGGTACGCCACCGTCTCGGCCACCGACCAGATCAGCATCGATACGTCGCTTTTCTGCTTGGACTGGCCGTTGACCGTGAGCCACAGGCCACCTTTGTCGAAATGTCCCACCTTGGCCGCCGGATGAATCGGCCCCAGCGGCGCCGAACGGTCGAACGCCTTGCCGATCTCCCACGGGCGGCCGGCTTCGCGCATCTTCATTTGCAAATCACGCCGGGTCATGTCCAGACCGACCGCGTATCCCCACACGTGTTCGAGCGCCTGCTCCAACGCGATGTCCGACCCGCTTTTGCCGATGGCGGCAACCAGTTCAGCCTCGTAGTGGTAGTTGCTGGTCTGGCTCGGATAGGCCAACTCCAGCGTCTGGCCGTAGGCCACCGGCACCACCGAATCAGTCGGCTTACAAAAGAAAAACGGCGGCTCGCGATCAGGGTCAAACCCCATTTCGCGCGCGTGGGCGGCGTAGTTACGCCCCACGCAATAGACGCGGCGCACCGCGAACTGGTCGCTGGAATCGGCGACCAGAGCGGCCACGGGCGGCTCTGGAGGAAAAACAAAGGCCATCTAACAAGTCTCCTTGCAAGGAATCAAAGGGTGATCTGAAAAAACCGCCGAACTTGGCGGATTGCTCGCGGCACGAACCCCATCCTCTCTCCTACCCTCTCTTGAAGGGGAGGAAGCAACAGCCGTGACCGGTCAGCAGAAGTTTTGGCCCCCTTCCCCTTGAAGGGAAGGCAGCAACAGCCATGACGGGTCAGTGAGAGTTTTGGAGCCCTCCCCCTTCATGGGGAGAGGGGTTGGGCGGGGATGGTGCTGCGCGGCGTCATTACTTCCGCTCTTCGCGCCACAACCCCAGCGTGTCCAGCAGCGGAAGGTTGGAGAAGCTGAACAGCACCACGTCCTCATGGGGCGATTCGAGCGTCACCGGCTCCCACGAAGGCGCGCAGAAAACGTCGTGCGGCTCGTAATCGAACGACTTCGATCCGACCTTGACCGAACCACGCCCCTCGACCACGCAGAACACGGTCGATTCGGTGGTGCGGTACGGCTTGCCCTTGAACCCCTTGGGCAACAGTTGCAGAAATGGCGCAATCGCCGCCATTGGATAGCCGCCCGTGGCCGGATTGATGTAGCGCAGCTTGACGCCGTCCCAGGCATCGAGATCGCCCATGCGGTGCAGCCGCTCCAGCGCCTCGCGGCTGCGTTCGTAGGGGTATTTGAGAATCGGTGAATTGGCGTTCTTGGCCTTGTGGCGCACCGGCGCCATGTTGTAGCCGTGGCGCACGATGCTGTAGCCGTCGGTATGGTGAACCGGCTGCTCGGCCTCGGGGTAGTCTTCGCAAAAACCGGCGTCCAGTTGCGCGATCAGCGGCGCGTCCAGGCCATCGAGCCACACCACCGGCTCGCCATCCGCCGCGTTGCCGTGGTCGTGCCAGGTCCAGGTCGGCGTGATGATGTAATCACCCGGCGACATCGGAATGCGCTCGCCATCGACCGCCGTCCACGCGCTCTTGCCTTCGACGATGAAGCGCAGCGCCAACTGGGTATGGCGGTGGCTCGGCGCGATTTCGCCGGGCAGAATCAGTTGCAGTCCGGCATAGAGGTTCGACGTGATGCTCGACGAACCGGGCAGACCGGGGTTTTCCAGAATCAGCACGCGCCGAATCGCCTCGGCGGCGCTGATGACCTTGCCCGACTCCATCAACAGATCGCGCAACTGCGCGTAACGCCAGATGGCGGGCACCATCTTCGGCGTCGGCGCGCGGGGCACCAACAGATGGAGCGACTCCCACAGCGGAGTCATGTGGTATTTGGCAATTTGCCCGTAGTAGGCTTGGCGCGAAGCGTCCGGTTGCTTCAGAACTGCTGACATGCTTTGTCTCCTTGATTGACGTTGCTTGACTCGAACCACGGCATGGGTCGGCAAGATGAAATACACGGCGGCTGACCCGCCGAATACGGTTTATAAACCAGAAGCTATGCCTTAACAAATGAAATAATCTACTAAACCATATCAATTGAGATATACATGGACTGGACCTACCGCCTGCGCCTGCGCCACTTGCAGATGCTGCAATCGATTGCCCACACCGGCAACCTGAGCCAATCGGCGCAGGCGCTGCACACCACGCAGCCGGCGCTGTCGAAGTGGCTCAAAGAGCTGGAAGCCGACATCGGGCTGCCGCTGTTCGAGCGCCATGCGCGCGGTCTGCGGCCCACGCCTTACGGCCAGGCGCTGCTCGGACACGCCCGGCGCATTGCCGGGCACCTGGACAGCGTGCGCGAAGACATGCGCGCGCTGCTAGACGGCGGCAGCGGGCGGGTCGTCATGGGCACCTCGGGGGTATCGGCCACGGGCGTGGTGCCGCTGGCGGTCACCCGCTTGATCACACTGCTGCCGCGCGTGCAGATCAATCTGATGGAAAGCGCCATGGACCAGTTGATCCCGCGGCTGCTGCAAGGCGAGCTGGACATCGTCGTCGGCCGCTCGCTGCCCGCCAGCGCGCTGCTGGCCGGGCGCGAGTTGCGCGCCGAAACGCTGTACCGCGACCCAGTCAACTTCGTCTCCGGCCTGCGCCACCCGTTGGCCGC
>JAITMV010000138.1 GCA_031277295.1 Burkholderiaceae bacterium
GGATTGGGATGGGCTGCAAGGCGCAATCCGCAGCCAATGGCCCGTGTCATTGGCAAGGATTGCAACGCCGCAGACCGCCCAAGTCCGCGCCCGCACGCCCGCGCCGGGATCGTGAACACGTTCTAAGTCCCGCGATCACCGAAGAAGTCAAATACGGCGGCCTGCTGTTCTCGGCGGCTCACCCCTTCTGTGGCGTCTTTGCTTATGCCAGACACGTCTCGCTCGAATTCGGCAACGGCGCGTCGCTGCCGGACAAGTACAAGGCGCTTGAAGGCGCGGGCAAGCTGCGCCGTCACATCAAGCTGACCTCGCCCCGCGACATCGCAAACATGTGCGCGAGTATCTGCTGCTGGCGCTCAAGGCGGCGGCGAAACCGTGAAACCGTTCGACGGATTGTGCAAGGGGCTGCCCGAGTGCCTGCGGGAACTTCGGCGCAACAATTCGCGCGAATGGTTCCATGCCCACCGCGACGAATATCTGCACCGGGTCGGCATGGGCCGAAACCCTCGCCGCCGACTTCGCCGCATTGGGCGCCGCGTATCGTCTTTTTTGCAGGGCAAACGACCAGCCAAGGAAATTTTGAAAATGGCTTCTTTCACCGACCCCGTCAAACAGCAAATCTGGGCTACCGTCCGCGCGCTGAACGATGCCTGGACCCAGGACAACCCGGACGATCTCGCGCAATTTTTCCATCGTGACATGGTGGCCATCACCGCGACCGACCGTCACCGTCTGGATGGCGGCGCCGCGTGCGTGGCGGCATGGAAGAAGTTTTGCGGCGCGGCCCGCATCCATCGCTGGGAAGAAGTCGATCCGGTGATTCACGTTTACGGCGACTCGGCGGTAGTTGCGTATGACTTCGCCATGTCCTTCGACATGGACGGCCAAACCGTCAACATGGGCGGCAGGGATATGTTCTTCTTCGTCAGGGAGGGCGGCAAATGGTGGGCGGTGGCGGATCAGTTTTCTCCGTATCCCGCCTGATGGTAGAAACCATGAACGCCATCAGGCATTAGCCCATGACCCCAGCCCCAGTGCATTACACCGTTCGGGTGAGCAACGCCGCCTCGCACCACTTCGAGGTTGAGTTGACCATCGCCCGCCCCGCCGCGCGCCAGCGCGTGTCGCTGCCGGTGTGGATTCCGGGCAGCTACCTGATCCGCGAATTCGCGCGCCATCTGAGCCGCCTGCAAGCCAGCCAGGGCCGCACCACCCGCGCCGTGGAGCAGATCGACAAAACCACTTGGGAGATCGACTGCAACCCGCGCCAGTCGCTCACGCTGCGTTACGCGATGTATGCCTTCGACAACTCGGTGCGCACCGCCTGGCTGGACGCGCAGCGCGGTTTTTTCAATGGCGCCAGCCTGTTGTTGCGCGTGCATGGCCACGAAGACGGCGCGCACGCGCTGACCGTGCCACCGCCGCCCGCTGCCGCGCAACGCAACTGGCAACTGGCCACCGCCATGACGCCGGTGCGAACCGACCGGCGCGGCTTTGGCACGTATCAAGCGGACGACTACGACGAGCTGGCCGATCACCCCGTCGAACTCGGCGCGTTCTGGTCGGGCGAGTTCAGCGCCGCCGGCGTGCCGCACCGCTTCGTCGTCGCCGGCGCGCCACCCTCGTTCGACGGCCAACGCCTGCTGCGCGACACACAGAAAATTTGCACCGCGGCAATCCGCTTCTGGCATGGCGCCAAGGGGGTGCCGCCAATGCAGCGCTACCTGTTCATGCTGAACGCGGTAGACGACGGCTACGGCGGCCTGGAGCACCGCGCCAGCACCGCGCTGATCTGCAACCGGCGCGACCTGCCGCGCTTGGGCGCTGCCGCCAGCGCCGCTGCCGTGGGCGACGGCTACGTCACGCTGCTGGGCCTCATCAGCCACGAATACTTTCACACCTGGAACGTCAAGCGCCTGAAGCCGTCCGAGTTCGCGCGCTACGACTACGAGCGCGAAAACTACACCCGCCTGCTGTGGTTCTTCGAGGGCTTTACCAGCTATTACGACGACTTGCTGCTGCGCCGCGCCGGCCTGATCGACGACGACGCCTATTTCAAGCTGCTCACCAAAATCGTCAACCAAGTGCGGCAAGCCCCAGGCCGGCGGGCGCAGTCGGTGGCGCAGGCCAGCTTCGACGCTTGGGTGCGCTATTACCGTCCAGACGAGAACACCCCCAACAGCACCATCAGCTACTACACCAAGGGCGCGCTGACGGCGTTGTGCTTCGATCTGACACTGCGCCGGGAAGGCCGCGCGAACCTGGACGACGTCATGCGCGCGCTGTGGCGGCGCTGCTGGCGCGGTGGCGCCAAGGATGGCGCGATGACCGAAGGCGACTTTGCCGCCGTGCTGACCGAATTGGGCGGGCGCGACTTCAGGCGTGAAATCGCTGCCTGGATACACGGCACCGGCGAGTTACCGCTCAAAGCGCTGCTGCAAGCGCATGGCGTACAAGTGCGCGAGGAACCGTCTCAATGGGCGCAAACACTTGGCTTGCGGGTGCGCGAGAGCGCGGGCGCGATTGTCATCAAGGCGGTACTCGATGGCGGTCCGGCCGCCGAAGCCGGCATGGCCGCCGCGGACGAATGGCTGGGCGTCGAAGTGGCAAACCGCGGCAATCGTACCGGCAATGATGTCGCGCCCCAAGGCTGGCGTCTGCATCGTCTCGACGACCTGCCCCTGTACGTCGGCGCCGCGCGCGCCGTCACCGCCATCGTCGCTCGCGACCGGCGATTGTTGCAATTGCCGCTAGCACTGCCGCGGCAAGCCGCCACCTGGCGGCTGCTCGCGCCCGAGGGCGAGCACGCGTGGCCCGGACGCTGACTCGCGCCCGATATGGCCCGCTGCTGGCGTCGCTGTTGCTCACGCTGCTGCTGCACGCGCTGGCGCTGAGCCTGCTGCAACACGCGCTGCAACCGCTCACCCTGTTGCGCCCGATGGCGCCGCCGCTGTACACCCGCACCATCACCCCCGAAACGGCGGTACCCGCTGCGACGCCGACGTCCGTGATCGCCGCTGTTTCCAAGTCAGCCCGACCGACGGCGGTGGTACGGCGCGCGCGGCCGGCTGAAAAAAAGCAGCCGCCTCCCGCCGTTGAAACCGCCGCCGAAACCGCCACTGCACCCGAAGTCACGGCAACGCCCGAAACACCGGCAGCCCCTGAGCCTGCCGCCAGTACCGCGCAGGCACAATCTCCGCCACCCGCCGCCGAACCGCTACCGGTTGTCGAGCCGCCACCCGAGCCGCCACCCGAGCCACCGCCCGAGCCACCGCCCGAACCGCAAGCCGCGCAAAACACCGAAGCGCTCGCCGAGGTCGCCGCCGCGGCCGAGTTGGCTGCCGCATCCTCTTTCGAGCCCGCAGCCGCGCCCGTGGCCGAACCCGCAGCCGCGCCCGCCAGTGCGCCAGAACCCGAGTTCGTCTCAAGCTGGCCGGCCAACACCCGCCTGAGCTACAAGCTGGGCGGCAACTACCGGGGCGAACTGCATGGCAGCGCCCAAGTGCTGTGGCAGCGCGAAGGCGCGCGCTATCAGGCCGTCGTTGAAATGAGCGCCGGATTGCTGGCCTCGCTTACCTTCAGCAGCCAGGGTGAAATCACCTCAGCCGGCTTGCGTCCCGAGGTCTACCAGGAAGACAGCCGTCGTCGTCGGCGCGGCGTGCTGCTCGGCGACGAAAACGTGCGTCTGAACGACGGCACCC
This sequence comes from Burkholderiaceae bacterium, assembly GCA_031277295.1. Lineage (GTDB taxonomy): Bacteria > Pseudomonadota > Gammaproteobacteria > Burkholderiales > Burkholderiaceae_C > Ottowia. Next base: position 3,702 of record JAITMV010000138.1, read on the forward strand.
GCGTTGCCCGGCCCGAAGGCGTACAAGACGCAGCCAGCCAGTTCGTCGAACTCGGCCACCGATTCGCCACCGGACAAACAAAGCTGGCCGCGGGCGCGCAAATTCGCCTGACGCTGGCGCGGCCCGGCGGTGTGGATGACTGGGTCTACGACGTGACTGGCGAGCAAGTCATCTACCTGCCGCGTCTGGGGCCCGTCACCGCCTGGCACCTGAAACCGCGCCGCCTTGAACACCCGCGCGGCCCGCTAAGCGCCGAAATGTGGTTTGCCCCCGCACTGCAATATCTGCCCGTGCGCATCCGCATCACGAAAGACGCCGACACCTATCTGGACCTGCTGGTGCAAACCATCGAGCAAAAGTAAGAAACCGGCCTTTGTTAAAGCTCCTTCCCCCTCTGGGCGACGGAGGGGGTGGGAATGACGAGAGGGTGAGACTGCGCCAGTTTCATCCCAAATTTCCCATTCACCCTGAATCAACTCACGGATTCAGCTCCCGACTGACACGCGCTGGCGTGCAGGCAGATTGCTGCTGCCGCCGCCACGCCCAGCGATTCCTCGCCGCCCGGCTGCTCGATGCGCAACGTGCGCGCGGCGCGGTCGGCGAGCGCGACGTCCACGCCTTGCCCTTCGTGCCCAAACAGCCACGCACAGGGCCAAGGCAGGCGGGTGCGGTGCAGCGGCTGGCCGTGGTGCGAGCTGGTCGCCAGCAGCGGCGCGCGCAACGCGGACAGATCGTCAGGCGTCAGTCCTTCCACCAGCCGCAAGCCGAAGTGCGCGCCCATGCCGGCGCGCAGCACCTTGGGCGACCATAGCGCCGCCGTGCCGGTGAGCGCGGCCACTTGGCCAAAGCCGAACGCCGCCGCGCTGCGCAAGATGGAGCCGACATTGCCGGCGTCCTGCACGCGGTCGAGCACGACGGTGGGCGCTTCGGCCAGCAACGCCGGAGCCGTCGGCAGCTCGATCACGAAGGCCAGCGGCGCGGGCGAGGGCAGACCGCTGACGTGGGCCATCAGCGCGTCGTCGAGCACCACGCTCTTGTCCGCCGCCCGCTCCAGATCGTCGGGTACGAACGGCCAGAAAGAGGCGGAAAAAACAGCGATTCGAGGCCGCACCCCACGCGCCAGCGCCGCGCGGCACAGGTGATCGCCTTCGACCCAGACGCGGCCTTGTTTGCGGTACGCGCCGCTGTCTTGCGCCAGGCGCTTGAAGTCCTTGGCCAGCGGGTTGTCGCGTGAGCCGATGCGCAGCGTCTCGGTTGCGGTCATGGGGCGTTCCCACCCCGCCCCAACACCGCCGCTACCGGAGCGAACGAGCGGCGGTGGTGTTCGCACGCCCCATGCGCGCGCAGCGCCGCCAGATGCGCGGCGGTGCCGTAACCCTTGTGGGCGGCAAAGCCGTATTGCGGCCAGGCGGCGTCGATCTCGGCGCACCAGCGGTCGCGGTGAACTTTGGCCAGGATTGATGCGGCGGAGATGGCGGGCACCGTGGCGTCGCCGCCCACCAGGCTTTCAGCGCGCATCGGCAGCACGGGCAGGCGGTTGCCGTCCACCAGCACCTTGGCGGGCTGCAGCCGCAAACCAGCGACGGCGCGCCGCATCGCCAGCAGGGTGGCTTGCAGGATGTTCAGGCGGTCGATCTCCTCCACCGACGCCTGCGCGATGGCGCAGCACAGCGCCTTGTCAAGAATCTGGTCGAACAGCTCGTCGCGCCGCCGGGCGGTGAGCTTTTTGGAGTCAGCCAACCCCTCAATCGGCTGGCGCTGTTCCAGGATGACCGCCGCCGCCACCACCGGCCCGGCCAGCGGGCCGCGCCCGGCTTCGTCCACGCCGGCGATCAGGCCAGGCGCGTCCCAGTCCAGCCGGGTTTGTTCAGCGCGCAAGAAGCGTTTCGATGACATGGGTTGCAAGTCCGGCGGTATCGCAATTCAACTGTTGATGCAGCAGACTGAACCGCTGCTTGATCCGCGCGATTTTCTCCGGCGCGGCCAGCCCGTCCAGCACGGCGCGCGCCAGCGCTTCGGGCGTGGCGGCGTCCTGAATCAATTCCGGCACGATGAACGGCGCGTCCGGGCGGTCGGCCCAGGCGCGCGGCGACAGCTCCCGCGGACGCTGCCGCCATTCACGCGGCGCGCACAGAATGTTGGGCAGGCCAATCCACGGCAGTTGCCGCCGGGCGCGCATCAGCCAGTAGCTGAACGCGGGCATGGCGTAGCCGATCACCATCGGGCGGCCCAGCAGCGCCGCCTCCAGCGTGGCGGTGCCGCTGGCGATCAGCGTCACGTCGCAAGCCGCCAGCGCCGCGTGCGACTGGCCTTCAATCAAACGCAGCGCCCCTCCATTCCCATCCTCCAGACCGCTGCCGCGCGCCGCCGCCTGCACGAGGGGCATCAGATGCGGCACGACGGGCGCGATCAACTGCATCTCCGGCCTGTGCCGGCGCACCAGCGCGGCGGCGGCAAAAAAGCGCGGCGCCAGGTACCGGATTTCCGCCGCGCGGCTGCCGGGCAGCAAAGCCAGCACTGGCCGGCTGGCATCCAGCCCCAACGCCCGCCGCGCCGCGCCCGCATCAGGGTCAAAAGCCAACACACGCGCCAGCGGGTGGCCGACGTAGGTGGCTGCAATGTCCGCTTCGGCCAGCAGTTCAGGCTCGAACGGAAACAGGCACAGCACATGATCGGCGGCGCGGCGCAGCTTGGCCAGCTTCTCAGGCCGCCAGGCCCAGAACGAGGGGCTGACGAAGTGCAGCGTCTTGACCCCGCCCGCCTTCAGCCGCGTCTCCAGATCAAAGTTGAAATCAGGCGCATCAACGCCGATGAACAAATCGGGCCGCTCTGCCAACAGCCGCCCACCCAGTTGCCGACGTATGCGCAGCAGCGCGGGCAGGCGCGGCAGTACCTCCAGATAGCCGCGTACCGACAACTGGTCAATCGGCCACCAAGCCTCAAAGCCGCGCGCGGCCATCTCCGCGCCGCCAATGCCCGCCGCGCGCAGACCGGGCCACCGTTTTTTGAGCGCATCCAGCAAATGCCCGGCCAGCAAATCGCCCGAGGCCTCGGCCGTCACAAGGGCAAAAAAGGGATTCATCCTGCAAGCGATGAGTTGAACGCGGGCCAATCTTAGTCGCTCTCAGAACGTGTTCACGATCTCGGCGTGAGGTGTGCGGGATGCGGATTGGGATGGGCTGCAAGGCGCAATCCGCAGCCAATGGCCGGTGTCATTGGCAAGGATTGCTTGCGCCGCAGCGCTTCCTAAGCCCGCGCCGGGATCGTGAACACGTTCTCAGAGCCATCCGATTGCACACAAGCCTTGAGCAGCAGCTTTGGTTTTCGCTTGCTGAGTTATAACTCATTGATTTACAACATATTTTGCAGATGTGTGCCATCGGATGGGGTTAGCGAGGTTTTGCAAAGGCCGATTACTGAGTCGGCCTTGCTTTGACCCCATTAGTCGTGCTAAAGTTAAGCATAAAAAAATATGCTTAACTGAATTTATTGATGAAAGACGTTTAAAATCAACAAGTTGCCGAGCATCTTAAGCGCCTCGATCCCTGGTGGAGCAGTGGCCGGATGGATGAGGCGAGCTTGAGCTTGCGCGCCCATCGCCTAAGCTAACCGGCAGCCCAAGGCGTAGCCTTGGGTTGTCCAGCGAGCGGGGTTGAGCATGTTGTTAGGACGCTTGGCGAAACCGGACACATGTTCAACTGGACACGCCATCCGTGAAGCAACGCTTTATTTCTGTTGCTGTCTATCGTTTGCCCCTGCTACATCGGTAATCATCCATTTTTCTCCGACTTTTTTGAGAATCACAATCAAGTGATTCCTTGCGCCTTCTTGGAGCGCGTACCGACTTCCAAGCTGGATAGTGACTATAGCTTTATTGCCAGAAAAAAGTGGCTTGGAAATGGTCATGTGTTTCAGCCAATCATCCTTATCCCAATCCTGCGTTTTGGTGAAGTAATCATGGCCGTAATAACAGTCTTCACTTCCACATTGATAAAGCCCCCGAATCTGCGTTGCCGCTAATGGTTCAACATATTCATTAATTTTTTTGTCGTCAAGCGGCCAATCCGAAGACGGATAAGCGATGTACCACGTATAGAAAGCCTTTACGGTGCTTTCCGGCGTGGATTTCTGCGCCATACCGAGGAGAGGAAAAAGTGCTAGCGTAGCAATTAGGAATAGTCTTTTGAGCATGATTATCCTAGAAACCGTAGTTGGACGCGCCTGAGCTGAGTCGTCATCGGGTGGGCTGGCAAGGGTGAGCGCTGCGGCTCCAAGGGTGCTCAGCGCACCCTTGGACAGCGCGAACGGGCACAGCCTCTGGCTGTGCTGCGCCCTGCAAGGACGAGGACGCTGCAGGCTAAGGAACCTCTGATTAATCGGCCCTGAAAAACCTTTCTAACCCGCATGGGCGCTGGCGTTTCGGGGTCATCACGGGTGACAAAAACTCCCAGGTTTTGAGCCGATCCATATTACTCCGGGAGGTGAGCGCTGAGCGCTCGCATCGCCCCCCTTCGTTATTCCCGCCTTCGCGCATGGGCGCTAACCTAAGCTTCGTCATTCCCGCGAAGGCGGGAATCCAGGGGCGTTTGGTCCAGCGCCAACTTTTGAGGAAGCCCCCCTTGGATTCCCGCCTTCGCGGGACTGACGAGAGGATGACGCCGCGCCGGTTTCATGCGTCACGGGCGGCGTGTCATTGACATGGAGCGCCGGGACGAATTTTGCAAAGGTCGACTTGATGTCTCACGGATTCAGATTTGATTTTCGGGCGCGTTCAAGCGCGGTTTTCAGGCTGAAACGACAACTCCAGCTCCGCTGCCTGCGAAGTGACGTGAACCGCCGTCAGTGGCTTGCCTGCCAGGGTGCGCTCCAGGTATTCGCGGCTGATGCGCGGCAGCAGATTGTTCGACAAAATCGTGTCGATCATGCGGCCACCCGATTCGATCTCGGTCGCGCGGGACATGACCGTGTCAATCGCCGCCTGATCCCAGGTGAAGCTCGCCTTGTGGTTGAGCCATAGGCGGTTTTTGATGCGGGTCAGCTTCAGCGTGACGATTTGCGACAACACCTCATTGCTCAGCGGGTAGTAGGGAATAACCGTCAAGCGCCCCAGAAACGCCGCCGGAAACACTTTGCGCAACGGATCGCGAACCGCGTCGGTCAACGCCGCCGGCTGCGGCATCAGCTCCGGGTCGCGGCACAAGTCCATCATCAGGTCCGAGCCGACGTTCGAGGTCATGATGATGATGGTGTTGTGAAAGTCGATACGGCGGCCCTCGCCGTCTTCCATCCAACCCTTGTCAAATACCTGGAAGAAGATTTCATGAACGTCCGAGTGTGCTTTTTCGATTTCGTCGAGCAACACGACGCTGTAGGGTTTGCGGCGGACGGCCTCGGTCAATACGCCGCCTTCGCCATAGCCGACGTAGCCGGGAGGAGCGCCTTTGAGCGTGGAGACGGTGTGCGCTTCTTGGAATTCGCTCATGTTGATGGTGATGACGTTGTGCTCACCACCGTAGAGGACTTCGGCAAGCGCCAAGGCGGTTTCGGTCTTACCGACGCCGCTAGGCCCCACCAGCAGGAATACCCCAATCGGCTTACTCGGATCGTCAAGCCGGGCGCGCGAGATTTCAATCCGGCGCGCAATCTGTTCAAGCCCATAACGCTGGCCAACCACGCGCTGATTGAGCGTGTCCACCAGGCTCAACACGGCGGAGATTTCGTCACGCACCATGCGGCCCACGGGAATACCTGTCCAGTCGGCAACGACTTCAGCGACCGCCTGGCCGTTGACCGAAGGCAGCATCAATGGAGATTCGCCCTGGATGCGCGTGAGCTCCTTTTGGATACGCACCAACTCCGACAGGCACTGCTTGCGCTCAGCCGGCGTGAGGGGCGCCGCGGCGGCCTCCGGTGAACCGGGCGAGGCGCCGGATGGCGCGGCTTCAGCGCCGGGCGCAGGCGTGTGCGCAACTGCTTTATCGGCCTCATCTGTCGCCGCCTTGGCGGTTTTAGTCGCCGTGGCCGCCTTGGTTGTCTTGGCCGCCGCCTTGGTTGCTGCCTTGGTCGCTTTGGCCGTCTCATTTGCTTTATCCGCCGCCTTATCCGTTTCATTGGCTTCGGATGCGGCGGCGGCTTCCTTGTCGGCCTGCATCGCCGCTTCAAGCTTGGCGCGCAACTCCAGCAATTGCGATACCAGTTGGCGTTCAGCTTCCCAGCGCCGGGTGGCTTCTTCAAGGTCCTTGCGCGTCTCGGTCAGCGCTTGTGCCAAGGTCTTCAATTTTTCATCTTGCGGCAGCCCCAGGCCGGTTTCACGCTGGGCAATCGACTGCTCCAACTCAAGCGCTTCGATCCGATGCTGCAACGACTCCACGTGCGGCGGCGTGGCATGCAAAGACAGCGAAACACGGGCGCTGGCCGTATCCAGCAAGCTCACCGCCTTGTCCGGCAACTGGCGCGCTGGTATGTAGCGGTGAGACAGCTTGACGGCCGTTTCAATGGCTTCGTCCAGCACCAGCACTTTGTGATGCGCTTCCATGCGGCTGGCGACGCCGCGCAGCATCACAATGGCCTTTTCTTCCGAAGGCTGGTCGATCAAGATGGCCTGAAAGCGGCGCGTGAGCGCTGGGTCTTTTTCGATGTATTTCTTGTATTCGGCCCAGGTCGTGGCGCCGATGGTGCGCAAGGTGCCGCGGGCCAAGGCGGGTTTGAGCAAGTTGGCCGCGTCCCCCGTGCCGGCCGCGCCGCCAGCGCCCACAAGCGTGTGGATTTCGTCAATGAACAGCACCACTGGCGTGGGGCTGTTTTGTACCTCGTCGATGACGTTGCGCAGGCGCTGCTCAAATTCACCTTTCATGCTGGCGCCGGCTTGCAACAAGCCGATATCGAGGTTGAGCAGCTTGACGCCGCGCAGCGATGGCGGCACATCGCCGGAGGCAATCCGGCTGGCAAATCCCTCGACCACCGCCGTTTTACCGACGCCTGCCTCGCCGGTCAGCAACGGGTTGTTCTGGCGGCGGCGGGTGAGAATGTCGATGACCTGCCGGATTTCATCGTCGCGTCCGGATATCGGGTCGAGTTCCCCCTTGCGCGCTTTCTCAGTCAAATCGACGGCGTATTTCTTGAGGGCTTCGCCTTGTTTGGCCTTGCCTGCCGCAACCGCCTGGCTGGCCTCGCCCGGTTCGTCGGCGCTGGTAAAGCGCGTGCCGTCATTGGAGGGGAGATTTTCCTCGACGGAATCCTTTATTACAGCGCTCAACGCACCCGCCACGGTGTCCGCTTCGAGCTTGCGAAACTCCGGCGACATGCGGTGCAAAACGCTGCGCAGATTGGTGGTTTTCAGCAGACCGACCAGAAGGTAGCCGCTACGGATGACCGAATCCCCATACAGCAAGGTCGCATAGAGCCACGAGCGTTCTATCGCGTGATCGATGTGCTCCGAAAAATCAGCAATGGCGGTGGCGCCGCGCGGCAGACGATCCAACTCGGCGGTCACATCGGCCTGAACGCGGCTCGGATCCAGACCATAGTGTTTGATGAGACGCAAAAGATCGGAATCCTGGTCCTGCAAGATTTGATGCATCCAGTGGACCAGTTCGACATAAGGGTTTCCCCGTAGTTTGCAGAAGACAGTCGCTGCTTCCGCGGCCCGATACAACTGGGAGTTGAGCTTACCGAACAGGTTCGAGCGGTTAATTTCAGTCATGGGAGCGAATAAGTGGTTTAGGCGCAATAAGAACGGGACGCTGTAGTGTAGTCGGCCATTGCGGGTTTGTTTCTACTTCAGGGCCACGGATGTGGCCATATAACCGATGGAGTACCACTTCAGTTGTCCATGACGCCTATGAAACGAAACGCGCTGGTTTGTAACTTCCTCCCCCCTCTGGGGAAGGGTTGTTGGGATGGGGCCTGCGCCGCTTCACGAAACCGGGGGATGGCGGGGTGAACCCCAATACCGTTCAGTTAAGAACATGAACCTTTACTTCGTCATTCCCGCGAAGGCGGGAACCTCGCGGGAATGACGAAACGTATAGATCTGTGCGCTTAAGTGACCAGTATTGGGATGAACCCCGCCCTACGTTTGTTTTTTTGCGCCGTCAGCCCCCATCCCTGCCTTGTATCCCCCAGAGGAAGAAGGAGAAAAACCGGCGAGACAATGGATCGTTTCACATCAGTTTTCCGCCACGCTCATGTGCCTTCGCGGTGATGGGGCGACGTGGGGGTGTTGGTGTTGTCTACTCTGTCTTCCGGTACGCATCCATTCGCGCCTGCGGACTGTTGCGGCCCAAGATCAGCGGGCCGACGGTGCTCAACGGGGCGGGGGCAATGCCAAGCGCGGTCAATCCCGGCAACAGGCCGCTGGCGACGTTGTCCACTGCCAGCGATGCGAGGTTGTCGCGGCTCATCAACGTGGGGCCGGGCATCCATTCGAGCGCCAGCGCCTGCAACCGTCCCAAGGTTTGGGGCAGGGCGAAGACGGGCCGCCCGCGGCCGCCGCGCACGCCCGCCCACTGGCCGGCGGCCCGCACTAGTTCGCGCAGCCGCCAAAACTCGGGGCCGCAGGCCTCGTAGGTCCGGCCGATGGTGGCACGCTCTTGCAAGCAAATAGCGATGGCTTGCGCCACATCGCGCACCCAGACGGGCTGGAAACGGGCCGCCGCGCCGGCCAGCGGCACGATGGGCAGCAGCTTTTGCAATTGGGCAAACAGGTTGAGAAAACGATCCCCGGTGCCGAAGATAACGCTGGGTCGCAGCACGGTCAGCCCAAGCGCGCCGTCTCGCGCCGCTTGATTGAGCACCGCCTCACCGTCGGCTTTGCTGCGCTGGTACATCGACGGGCCATCGGCTGTCGCGCCGAGGGCGCTGACATGCACCAGCCGTCGCCCGCCGGCTTGCGCGCAAGCCAAGGCAATGCGGCGCGGCAGTTCGATGTGGACGTGCTCGAACTGCGCCTGATCGCCGTGCAAGATGGCAACCAGGTTGACCACGGCGTCGTGCGCGGCCACCAGCGTGGTCAAGGTGGAGAAGTCGTCCGTGATGTCGGCCATCACCACCCGCACCCTGGGTTGATGCAGCACGCGGCGCGCGGCCTCGAAATGGCGCGTGACCACGGTCACCCACACGCCGCGTCGCTGCAATTGCTCGACCAGTTGGCAACCGACGAAGCCGGCGCCGCCAAGGATGAGGACGGATTGCGACATGGTTTTCTTGTATTGACGTTAGCGTGAATGACAAATGACAAATGACGAACGGAAACCCGCCGCGCCCTTCGGCGCGGAACACGACATGCCATTCATGGCAAGTCCTGCGTTTGCGCATCTTCGCCCGCCGGTGCAGGCTCGATGCTGCCCAGGCGCGCTTTGAGCGACTGCGGCTGACCGGTCAGCAAAGTAGCGTAATCAATGGTATTGGATAGCACTTGCTTGACGTAGTTCCGGGTTTCGGCGAAAGGCACGTTTTCGGCCCAGATTGCGCCTTCCATCACCGGGCCGTTGCGCCAAGCGCGCGAACGGCTGGGACCCGCGTTGTAAGCGGCCGTGGCCAGTGGCCGCGAGCCGTGAAAGCCGTCCAGCACCAGCTTGAGATAACGGGTGCCGAGCAGCAAGTTGGTGTCCGGATCGCCAGTCTGCGACGGGGTGAAGTCGTTCAGGCCGATCTTGCGCGCCATCCAGCGCGCGGTAGCCGGCATGAGCTGCATCAAGCCGTGAGCGCCGGCAACGGAGCGCACGTCGGCCTGGAAGCGGCTTTCCTGCCGGATAAGGCCGTACACGTAGGCCGCATCCAAGCCGGCGGCCTGCGCTTGGCGCGTGACGGCATCACGATAAGGGGTGGGAAAGCGCTGCGTGAAGTCGGCAAAACTCTTGGTGCGTTCGCTGGTATTGACGCAGCGGTCCCACAGTTGATGCTGGCAGGCCACATCAGCGGCGGCGTATAGCTCGCGGTCGTCCATGCCGCCGCTTTGGTGCAGATTGGTCCAGTAGTTCCACTCACGCACGCCCTCGCTACGCAGGCCCAGCCTGATGGCCAGCAGCGCCCGGTTCAAACCAGGGTGATCGCGCGCGGCCTCGCGCTCGGGAACGGTCAACGGCGCGGGCGCGGGCGCTGGCTTGATGGGCTGGCCCAATTCTTCGGCGGCCAGTTTTTCGTAAAAGCCGCCGACCCCGGAGATGCCGGCCAGCAGTTTGCGGGCGGCGTCGCGATCAGCGTCGCTTCGCGCCAGCGCCAGCTTGGCGCGCGCCCGCCAGTAGACCCAGACGCTTTTTTCACGCTCCGGCTCGCTCATGGCCTCGATGGCGCGCTCCACTATCGGCCACTGGCCCAGGCGCAGTGCGGCGCGCGTCTGCCAGGCCAGCATGTCATCGCTCAGGTCGTGCTCGTGCGTGACCTTGGCAAAGTCATCCAGCGCGCTGGCTTCCAACCGCTGGGCGGCCTGTCTGCCGATCATGCCCCACAGCCAGTTGCGTTGCTGGGCGTCCAGTTGGGCGGCCCAGTCGCTTTGCAGTTGCGCCTCGGCCTGTTTGATGTCGCCGCTGGCCAGCTTGATGAGCGCCAGCGTTGCAAGCTCCCGCCCCAAAGGCGTGGCCACCAGCCTGGCGGCGTTGGCGCCAGCGGGAGCCTTGGCGCTGACGGTAGCGCTGGCCTGGGCTTTCGCTTTGGTTTTGGCTTTGTTTTTTGCCTTGGTTTTGGCCCTGCCTTTGGTCTTCGCTTTGGTTCTGGTGTTGGCCTTCGCGTCGGCGTTCGCGTTGCCGTTCAAGTAGCGCGCGGCGCTGTTTTGGATTTGCGCCACCTCGACGCCGCCGGTGTTGGGGGCCGCCAACTCGGCCGCCGCGCGCGCCAGTGCCGGGCGATTAGCCGCCAGCGCCAGACGGGCGCGCTTCCACAAATCCTCGGTGGGCAGCTTGCCGGCCTTGTGCAGCAGTTCCACGGCCAACATGCAGCCGTCGTCCAGCTCGCGCAAGGCGAACCAGTTGGCGCGTGCCTGATCGACGTCGGCCGGCGTTACCTCCTGCCTCAAGGCAAGCTGCATCGCCACCGCATAGCAGCGCACTTGCATGTCGTCACGCATGCGAAAGCGCGGGTATTCAGCGGCAAAACTGGCCCAGTCACGCCGCTGGCCGGCCATCAGCAACCAGTCGTTGCGCAGGCGGTCTTCTTGATAGGTGCCGGCGTAGCGGTTCAGGAAGTCGTTCACCTCCTGCGCGTTGGCCATCATCAGACGCGCACTCAGCTCCCAGTAGGCGGCCCACGGTTCAAGCGCGTGGCCACGCGCACGGGGCAGCAGCGCCGACAAGCGCGTCTGCTCGCCCAAGCGCATGGCCTGATACATGTCGAGGATGACGCCATCGTCAGGCGCGGCCTGCGGCGCGGAGCCAGGCATCGTCAAGGTAAACGCCGCCGAAGCGGGCAGCGCTGGCGTGGATGCGGACGGGCTTGTTTGCGCCGCACCGCAAGACGACAGTAGCGCCGCCACGCTCCACAATGTCAGAATGATTGAAAAACGCATTGACCGATTATGAGCAATTTTGACAAGAGGGCGACCCGCGAACGCTTGCTGCGCGAACGTTTGCATCTGCAAGACCGGTTAACGCGGGTGGACGCCTTGCAACAGGTCATGCGTATCTGGCTGCTGGGACGGCCCGATACGGTCATCGGCGCCTATTGGCCGATCAAGGGCGAATTCGACCCCTTGCCCGCCTTGCACCGCTGGAAAGAAGACGGCGAGCTGATGGACGAACCGCAGCGCCGCCGCATCGGACTGCCAGTGATGGACAAGGTACACAAGACGTTGAGTTTTCACCTTTGGTACCCCGGCTGCCCGATGGAAGAGGACGCCTACGGCATCCCCAAGCCCAAGGATACCGAAGTCATCGTACCTACGTTGCTGTTGGTGCCATGCGTCGGCTACGGCCCCGGCGGTTACCGCATGGGCTACGGCGGCGGTTTTTACGACCGCACGCTGGCGGCGCTGCGGCCGCGTCCGTTTACGGTGGGCCTGAGTTTTGCCTGCGGCTTCATCGACAACTTCGAGCCGCAGCCGCACGATCAGCCGCTGGACGCCATCCTCAACGACAACGGGGTGATGACAACATCGTTCAAGCCCCCATCGCTTGGGTGACGGCGCCACGCACCCGAGCGCGCGGCCTTGGTCGCTCTTGCCAGCCCGCCCGATGACGGCCAAGCTCGGGCGCGTTCAACTACCGTTTCTAGGATTTCTGAATCCGTGACCTCAAGAAGGAAAGGTCTGACCCGCAAGGTGATGTGTTTTTCCTCTTCAACTCACGGATTCAGGCAGGATGACATCTCCGCGTCAACCCGGCAGCCGTTCGTCGCGCCACAAATCCTGCACCGTTTCGCGTCGGCGGATCAGTTGTGCGTCACGGCCGCAAACCAGCACCTCGGCGGCGCGCGGGCGGCTGTTGTAGTTGCTGGCCATCGCCATGCAATACGCGCCCGCCGACAGCACCGCCAGATAGTCGCCGGCAGCCACCGCCAGCGCGCGCTCGCGGCCCAGCCAGTCGCCGCTTTCGCACACCGGGCCGACCACGTCATATACCGTGGCGGGCGTATCGGGCGCGGCGGCTTGCACCGGCTCAATGCGGTGAAACGCCTGGTACAGCGCTGGCCGGGGCAAATCGTTCATGGCGGCGTCAACGATGCAGAAGTTCTTTTGCTCACCCGGCTTGAAGTACAGCACCTGCGTGACGCACACGCCAGCGTTGCCAAGCAGCGAGCGGCCCGGCTCGATCATCAGCGCGCGATCACCATAACCACGTGCGTCCAGGCGCGCCAGCAACCGCGCCCACAGCGCATCGGCAGCGGGCGGCGCGTCGCCGTCGTAGTCGATGCCCAGACCGCCGCCGAAGTCGATGTGGCCAATCGGGATGCCCGCCGCCTCAATGGCGGCCACCAGGTCAAGCACGCGCTCCATCGCCTCCAGATACGGCGCGGGCGTGGTGAGCTGCGAGCCGATGTGGCAGTCGATCCCCGTCACGCGCAACCCCGGCAGACTGGCGGCGCGGCGGTAGGCGGCCAGCGCGTCTTGGTGCGCGATGCCGAATTTGTTGCCCTTCAGCCCGGTGGAGATGTAGGGGTGCGTTTTGGCGTCCACGTCGGGGTTGACGCGGATGCTGACCGGCGCGGTCTGGCCGCACGACTGGGCCACCTCGTTGAGCGCGTCCAACTCGGCCATGCTCTCGACGTTGAAGCAACCGACGCCAGCCTGGAGCGCGCGCAGCATCTCCGGGCGCGTTTTGCCGATACCGGAAAAAATAATCTTCGACGGTGCCGCGCCCACCGCCAGCGCGCGCTCCAGCTCACCGCCGGAGACGATGTCGAAACCGCAGCCGGCATCGGCCAATAGCTTCAGGATAGCCAGCGACGAATTGGCCTTGATGGAGTAGCAGATCAGCGCCTCGCGCCCCGCCAGCCCGCGCTGGTAGGCCGCCAGCGCGTGCAAAATGGCCGCGCGGGAATAGACGAACAGCGGCGTGCCGTGCGCGCGCGCCAACTCGGACAGCGCCACGTCCTCGACCATCAACCGGCCGTCCCGATAAGACACGAAAGGCGCGCCGGGCAGGGGCGCGGCGTGGGCGGCAGCCAAGGTCATTCGGGTGGCAGGTTGGACAGCGCCGGGACGGTCTGCGTTGGCACTGGCGCCGACGCGGTCTGCTCCGGCGCGCTACCGCCGCCGAATACCGTCTGCGGCAAAGTGGCGCGCTGCCGTGCGGCGGGCGCGTCAGGCAGATACAAAGGCCCTCTTTGCCCGCAGGCCGAGAGCGCCGCCGCCACGAGCGCCAGCCCCGTAACTAAAATGATTTGGCCCACTGGCTGCATCGACATGGCTGTAATTGTAATGACCGACCTCGAATACCTGGATCACGCCGAGGCTCTGCTGCGTGCCATTGAAGCGCAATGCGACCGCCTGGGCGACAGCACTGACGCCGACATCGACAGCCAGCGCACTGGCGGCATGGTCACGCTGACGTTTGCCGGCGGCGGCCAGATCGTCATCAACTTGCAAAAACCGCTGCACGAAGTCTGGCTGGCCGCGCGCTCGGGCGGCTACCACTACAGGCTCGCCGGCGGCGCGTGGCGCGACACCAAATCAGGCGAGGATTTTTTCGAGCGCCTGTCGCGTTGCGCCACCGAACAGGCCGGGGTGCCGCTGCGTTTTGGGGGTTTGTAGTGTTCCCGCGCAAGGCCGCGACAATAGTGCGTAGGCGCAATGCAAGGAGATATTTATGCACTTGCTCCATCGTCATTCCCGCGCAGGCGCATAGGCGCTAACTTTAGGCTCCGTCATTCCCGCGCAGGCGGGAATCCAAGGGCGCTTGATCCAGCACCGGCTCTTGGGGAAGACCCCTTAGATTCCCTGTCATTCCCGCGAAGGCGGGAACTTCGCGGGAATGACGATGGAGGAAGTTACGTCGCCATATTTTTCCGACGGCGTGGCGTGTCGGGATAAATCCCGGCTTACGCTTGCCGGTTTCTGCGCCGCAGCGCCGCGACGCCGGCCAGCAGTAGCGCCAGCGCGGTCAGCATGGCGCCTGAGAGGGACGGGACAGCAGCGGGACGCGGAATAATCGGCCCGCTGCGCAAAAACCAGCTATTGGGCGCGCCGACGCCGCCTTGCTCCAAGGTGTAGGTGTGACCGTTGATGGTGATCGGCCCGGTCTCTAGCTCGAAGGCGCCGGGGAGCATGGTCACGTTGTTGGGCACGTCCACCATCAGAATGCCGTTGCCGGTGGTCAGCGCGCCGGGGCTGACGGTGAGGTCAAGCGGGGGCAGGCGCAGTGTGGTTTTGCCGGTGACGCTGCCGCCGGGGGCGATGATCAGCCGATCCGAGGGCGAGCCGTCACTGGCCAGCCATGCATGCAGCTCGATCACGCCGCCGTTGCCGTTCAAGTGCTCGAGCGTCAGCGTTTTGTAGCTGGACTGCGCTTGCCGGCTGCCGGTCGGCTGCGGGTAGATGACGAAGCTGTTGTCGTTGTTCAGCGTGGTGAGGTTGGAGTCGCCCGTCATCGTCCACACGGAGCCGCCCGTCAGCGTCAGCTCCGACTCGCCCGAGACGGTGTTGGCCTTGCCGGTGGCTTCAGAAGCGTCGAGCGCGGCGCTGTTGGCGCCGCCCTCAAACTGAAAAGCGTCGCTGCCGGGCGGCGCCTCGATCTTCGTGCCTGCCGTGGCCGTAAAGACGCCGCCGTTTTCCAGCCGCACACCGTGCGCGCCGGTGGTTGCGTTCAGCGTCACGCCGCTGGCATTGATCGCGCTGGCGCGCGCCAGTGCGGTGAAGCTGTCCGCGCCGGCCATGCCGATGGTGGCGCCAGTCAGCGTGACCGAGGCGCGCTCGCCTTCGGACAAAACGCCGATGGTTCCGGGATGGGGCGCGCCGCCGTCATTGCTGAGCGTGACGCCGTTCAGGGTCAGGGTGGCGACCGCGCCGAGGTTGGCTCCGATGGCCGCCAACACCGCACTGCCGCTGCCTTGCACACCGATGGCGGGAATGACATTGCCGGCGCTGCCATCAAAGGTCTTGTTGGCCGCGTTGGTGACGACAAAGCCGTGCGACGCCGGGCCTTGCGTAGTGATGGCGTTGCCGCTGTCCAGTTGCGCCGCGCTGGTCGCGCCATCCAGGCGCACACCGTAGGCGTCTTCGCCCGTGGTGTGGATATTGGTGTTGATCAGCTCGGCCGTGCCGCCGGCCGTGATATTGACGCCATACTCGTTATCGGCCGCGACGTTGATGAGGGTCGAATCGGCGCCGCTGCCGCTGGCCACGAAGGTCGAGCTAACCCCGGAGTTGGTCCCGCTGACGTGAACCCCGTGGCCGGTGACGGCGTTTATTTGATTGACGCCGCCGGTTCCGCCGATGCTGCAAGTGTCGCTCAACTCGACCCTGGCGCCGCCGACGATATAAACGCCCGCCTCGTTGGCGGTGGTGCCCTTGGCGGCGGTGATGGTGACGCCGCTGGCCGTGATGGTCCGGTTTCTGGCGGTAGCGAGCAGGCCGGGTCGGCCGGCGTTTATCACCGAGTCGCACAGATGGGCTTGCGTGATGTTGTTGGCATTGGAGCCACCGTTGGACTGTTGCAGCCCGTTGATCTCGAACGACGAGCCGTTCGATTGCAGGAATACGCCGAAGGCCTCGCTGTTGATTTGGGTGCCCACGGCGTTGATGATCGATGTGCCATTGGCGCCGGCTGAATACAAGCCCCCCACGTTGCCGAAGGTGTTCGATCCGGGAGTGCCTCTGACGTTGATGGAACCGCCATTGATGTTGATGGTGCCGCCGGCCGGCACCACGCCGTGGTCGCGCGTGCCGACGCCTTCGACGCCGCTGCCGCCGGTGAAAACGTCGACGCCATTGAGCGTGACGACGCCGCCGGTTTCGGCGCTGGCGCCATAAACACGATTGCCGTTGTTGCCGCCGTCCGGCGTCGAGGTGGTGATAGTTCCGCCGGTGACGGTTATCGTCGAGCCGCTGCCCGCGGAGCCGACGCCGAAGGTCAGGTTGGTGCCGGTGTTGGCGGCCGATGTGTGGGTGGCTTCAATGGTGACGTTGTTGGCGTTGATGCTCGCTCCGTTCGACGCTTGCAGGGCGGCGTCATAGGCCGGGTCGTTGTTCGTCTTGGTGTGGGTGACTTTACCGCCGACCAGGTCAATGATCGTCCCGCCGCCAGAGGCCGCCACGGCGGAAGCCGGCGCCGCGTTACCTTGGTTGTTGTTGGACATCAAATAGTTGCCATGCGCCTGTAGGTAAGCGCCCCCCCCGACGGCAACGGCGGATGACGATACCGCTGGCGAGCCGTTGGAGATGATGGTGATGGGATCGACATCGGCGTCGATCTCCATATTGACTCCGGCGCCCGTGACGCGAACTCCGTTGTCGGTCGTGCTCGTGGGTGTGAACACGATGTCGGTGCCGCCGAGGACGCGGTGATTGCCGACGGTGGTCTCCGTGATCAGCCCAATCGAGCCGGGGCCATAGTCCGTCGCCCCCGCCGGCCACGCGGCCAGGCACAGCAGCACGGCGCAGCTTATGCGGCCCAGAGGCGGGATTTGAGGCGGATGGGCGCGGCGCTGGTTTGAACAGTCATGCGAGGCGAGGCGACGGGTCGAGGCAACCATCTGATGCTCCTTTGTAAGTGCTTGCCATTGGTTAAAGCTTGAATGCGCAAGCATCTTATCAGCGAAAAGGTTTCGTGAGAAGGTATGACAGTGATCGCTGGCGTTCTTATTGGGTATCACCCATAGTACTCCGTTCCACCAAAACCTTTACATGAAATCGCGTCTTTGTCCGTCATGCTGCGAAAGCAAATCCTCGCAATACCACTCGGTATTGCTCCGGTTTGCGCCTTGCCTGACGAACAAATCCATCGATTTCA
>JAITMV010000025.1 GCA_031277295.1 Burkholderiaceae bacterium
CCCGCGTGTTTCTGAAAAAAGGCTCCGGCCAGATCACGATCAACGGCAAGCCGATTGACCAGTTCTTTGGCCGCCAGACCTCGATCATGATCGCCAAACAGCCGCTGGCGCTGACGGGCAATGTCGAAACCTTCGACATTCAGGTCAACGTCTACGGCGGCGGCGAATCGGGTCAAGCGGGCGCGGTGCGCCACGGCATCACGCGCGCGTTGATTGATTACGACGCCGAACTGAAGCCGCAACTGTCGGTCGCTGGCTACGTCACCCGCGACGCCCGCGAGGTGGAGCGCAAGAAAGTCGGTCTGCATTCGGCGCGCCGGCGCAAGCAGTTCAGCAAACGTTGATCGTCGCGATATGGGCCTCGGCGCCCATGCCCCAGCAAACCGCACCGGACGTTCAGGCCAGTGCGGTTTTTTCATGCCGGTTTTCTTCGTCGCCCAGGCGTGATACAAACCGGTTCATCAAGGAGATACTTCATGATCGGCATCAAGAAGCCGTTCACTGTCCGCAGCGTCATTGGCGCCGGTATGCAAGTGAACGGAGACTGTGTTTTCGAGGGCAGTCTGGAAATTGACGGCGCTGTGCTCGGCGACGTTACCGGCCAGGGCGATCATCCCACGGCTTTGATGATCGGCGAATCGGGCCGCGTGACGGGGGCGCTACGCGCCGACCGCGTGGTGATCGCCGGCGCGGTCGCCGGCCCGGTGCTGGCGCACGAGTTGCTAGAGTTGCGCGCGGGCGCGCGGGTACAAGGCGACGTGCGCTACAAAACGCTGGAGATGCAGCAAGGCGCGGTCATTGCAGGCCAATTGCAGCCTCAAATGACCCCGCCTGCCGTGCCTGCGGCAAGCAAGGAGCCGACCGAGCCGACCGAACCGACGTTAGAGCCAAAATTTTGAAATCTGGCAAACGCCTGCCAGCAACGGTCTGCATCGAAAGCCAGGATGCGCCAGCCTCGACCACACTTGGTGTGGGGCGACGCCTCTCATGGCAGTTGCAGCGGATGAGGCGTCGCCATAAAACTCGATCCGTTTAGCGTTAGCCGTTTGCGTCGATGCGCCTGGTTTCAAAGGAGCATCCACGCTAAACGCTCAACGCAAAACCGTTTCATACGATACGGACTGCGCGCAAGCGTCATGGGACACTGATTTGGAAATCATTCTCGCCATCGCCATCGGCGTGCTCGGCGGCAGCGGCACGTGGCTGGTGCTGCGCCCTCGCACCTCGCAGGTCATCATGGGGCTTGCGCTGTTGTCGTATGCGGTCAACCTGTTTATCTTCTCGATGGGCAGCCTGCTGCTGGACCGCGCGCCTATCGTCAAGGCCGCTCTCGCGCCAAGCCTGAGCGACTACACCGATCCGCTGCCGCAAGCGCTGGTGCTGACCGCCATCGTGATCGGCTTTGCCACCACGGCGCTATTTCTGGTGGTGCTGCTGGCCTTGCGCGGGCTCTCGGGTACCGACCATGTGGACGGGCGGGAGCGCGAGGGATGAACGACTGGCTGATGCCGCACCTGATCGCCGCTCCGATCCTATTGCCGCTGGCCGCCGCCGCGGTCATGCTGGTGCTGGGCAATGAGCGTCAGCGCTCCAAGCGTGCGCTCAATGTGCTGGCCTGCGCGCTGAATTTGCTGGTCGCGCTGGCGCTGCTGCCGTGGGTGAACCAAAACGGTGCTCAGTCGGTCGGCGTGTACCTGCCGGGTAACTGGCCGGCGCCTTTCGGCATTGTGCTGGTGCTCGACCGGCTGTCGGCCATGATGTTACTACTGACGGCGGCGCTCGGGCTGGCCAGCGTCAGCCACGCCAGCGCGCGCTGGGACCGGGCGGGTGTGCATTTTCACCCGCTGTTCCAGATGCAGTTGATGGGGCTGAACGGCGCATTCCTGACCGGGGATTTGTTCAACCTGTTCGTGTTCTTCGAGATCATGCTCACCGCCTCCTACGGCCTGCTGTTGCACGGCGGCGGCACGGCGCGGGTCAAGGCGGGGCTGCATTACATCGCGGTCAACCTGCTGGCCTCGGCGCTGTTTTTGGTCAGCGTGGCCATCTTGTACGGCATTACCGGAACGCTCAATTTGGCCGACATGGCGCGGGTGGTGCCGGCCATCGCGCCGCAAGACCGCGGTCTGCTGCATGCGGGAGCGGCGATGCTGGCTATCGTTTTCTTGGTCAAGGCCGGCGCCTGGCCGCTGAACTTCTGGCTGACGCCGGCCTACGGCGCGGCGGCGCCGCCGGTGGCAACGTTGTTCGCCGTCATGACCAAATTGGGCGTATACGCCGTGCTGCGGGTGTGGACGCTGCTGTTCGCCCCCGGCAGCGCCGGTGTGTCGGCGCAGTTCGGCGGCGGCGTATTGGCGTGGATCGGGCTGGCAACGCTGGCAGCGGGGGCCGTCGGCGTGGCCGCCACGCACCACCTGGGCCGCATGACGGCGGCGTGTACCGTCATGTCCTCGGGCACGGTGTTGGCAGCGATTGGCTTTGGCCGCCCGGACATCACCGCCGGCGCACTGTACTACGCCATCGGCTCGACGCTGGCGGTGGGTGCGCTGTTTTTGATCATCGAGCTGATCGACCGCTGGCGCGAGGCCGGCGAGACGCCACAGTACGTCAATGAGGTCGAACCAGAAGCCGGTTTCGCCTATCCCATAGACCTGCTGCCCCCGCCTGACGTGAACCTGGACGACGACCAAAGCCCGCTGATCGGCCAAGCCATCCCCGCCGCGCTGGCTTTCCTCGGTCTGTCCTTCGCCGCCTGTGCGTTGACAGTCGCCGGGCTGCCGCCGCTATCGGGTTTCGTCGGCAAGGTCATCATGCTCACCGGGCTGCTGGGCGCGGCGCAGGCGGGCGCTCAGGCCGCGCCAATCGCGGCGTCGATCTGGACCTTGATGGCACTGTTGATCGTCGCCGGCTTGCTAACCACCATTGCCCTGTCGCGCGCGGGCATCCGTTTTTTCTGGGTACCGCGCGAACGCGCCGTACCCAAACTGCGGGTGATCGAAGCCGCGCCCATCGCCGTACTGCTGCTGCTGGTCGGCGCGCTGGTCTGGCAGGCCGACCCGGTCCTGCGCTACGCCCAGGCCACGGCGCGCGCGCTGCACCAGCCCAGCGACTATATCGACCGCGTCATGGCCACACGACCCACGCCGCCGCCGGCTGCCCGCATGGGGGCCAGGCCATGAAACGCTTACTGCCCGCACCCCTGCTGTCGCTGGCGTTGGCGGCGCTGTGGCTGGTGCTGGCGCGTTCGATCAACCCCGGCCATCTGCTGCTGGCGCTGTTGGCGGGGTTGCTGCTGCCAATCGCCTTCGCCCCACTGCGACCCGAGCGCCCGCGCGTGCGCCGTCCGCTGACGCTGCTCAGGCTGGCGGCAGTGGTGTGCTGGGATTCGCTGCTGTCCAACTGCCAAGTTTTCACCGATTTGCTGCGCGGCCGGCGTCGGCCGCCGCACAGCCGCTTCGTGTGCGTGCCGCTGGAGCTGCGCGAGCCGACCGCGCTGGCCTGCTTGTGCGCCATTACCACCTTCATCCCCGGTTCGCTATGGTGCGAAATGGCGCCCGACTGCGCGATGGTCATCATCCACGTCTGGGACGCGCCCGACGAAGCGCGCTTCATCGCCGACTACAAGCGGCGCTACGAAAAACCCTTGATGGAGGTATTTGAGTGAGTCCGTTTTTGAACATCACCATTCACATCACCTTGGTCTGCTACGGCATCGCCATGCTGCTGGCGCTGTGGTGCGCTTTGCGCGGCCCCGCGGCGCAAGACCGCGTGCTGGCGGTCGATTTTCTTACCATCGTCGCCATGCTGCTGATGCTGGTGGTCGGCATCCGCTACGCCAGCGGCGCCTATTTTGTTCCGGCGCTACTGGTAGCGCTGTTCGGTTTCGTCAGTTCCGCCGCATGCGCTAAATTTCTGCTGCGCGGGGAGGTCATCGAGTGATCTGGATCGAAGCTCTCGTTGCCCTGCTGCTGCTGGCCAGCGCAGCACTGGCCCTGGCTTCGGCCATCGGATTGATCCGGCTGGCCAGCTTCTTCACCCGCATGCACGTGCCCGCTCTCAACGCCACCTTGGGTACGTGGTGCGTGAGCGCTGCCGCGGCGCTGTACTTCTCGGCGCTCAAGGGCGAGGCGGCGCTCTATCATGCGCTGACCGCCCTATTCATCACCGTCACCGTGCCGGTCACTACCGTGCTGCTGACGCGCGCGGCGTTGTTGCGGCTGCGCGCACGCAACATGCCAGGTATTCCCGCACCGCTTCAAACGCCGCCGGAAGATGAGCGCTGACTGGGCAATCGACAAAGCGTCAAACACTGGCATTGCGGTGTCATCATCCTAGTACTCCGCTCCATCAAAACCTTTACAAATGAAATCGATGGATTTGTTCGTCAGGCAAGGCGCAAACCGGAGCAATACCGAGTGGTATTGCGAGGATTTGCAACGCAGCATGACGGACAAAGACGCGATT
>JAITMV010000159.1 GCA_031277295.1 Burkholderiaceae bacterium
CCGAATTCCCACTGGTGCACACCCAGAATCATCATGACCCAGGCGCTGCTGCCGCAGCCGCGGCCCAGCTCCATCAGCACCTGCCAGAACACGCGGACATCCATCTCCCAGCCGCCCCAGCGCTTCGGTTGCAGGATGTGGAAAAAACCCGCCTCCTTGAACGCGCGCACGATCGAAGCCGGCACCTGCCGCGCCTTTTCGACGTCGGCGGCGCCGGCGCGCAGCATGGGAATCATCGCGCGCGCGCGCTCCACCAACTCGGCTGGTGTGGGCGCAGCGATGGGTTGATGCAGGATTTTTGTTTCAGTATTCATGTTCGTTCATGCCTTTCCGCTCGCTAAAAATCGATGGACCACCTGGTTGAACTCCTCGGCACACTCGTACTGCGGCCAATGGGCGCAGTCCCCTTGCATCACGTACAACCGCCCGCGCGCGATCCTGGGCAGCGCGGCCTCGGCTGCCGCGATGTCGTGAATCGGATTGAATCGCGTCCACAAAAGCAGCGTCTCGCACGCCAGCTTCTCCAACTCAATCAACGGCGTTCCTCCGCCAGTGCCGCCTGAAGCCGCCTTCATCAAACGGCCGAATACGTGAGGCGCGCTGTTCTGAAACTCGGGACTCTGGTAGATGCGCAGGCGCGTGCCCACCAATTCATCCGTAAGCAGCCCCCAATTACCCTCGTACAACAGCCACTGCATGCGTTTGCGCACGGACTCCATGGTGGGCGGCTGACCGACATTGCGCGCGGTCAGCTCGGCCAGCGTCTTGGCGTCTTGCCGCCCCTTGTCACTCACGACCGGAATACCGCCCGAGGTGTTGAGAATGATCCGCTTGACGCGCTCGGGGTAGCGGACCGCGAAGTGGCCCGTGATCGCCCCACCCATCGATTCGCCGGAAATATGCGCCCGCTCGATGTCCAGCGCATCCATCAGTTCGCGCACCTGCGTGACGTAGGCGTCGATGCTGTACTCGATATCCGTTGGCTTGGCCGACAGGCCATGTCCGATGAAATCGCACGCAATCACGTGGTAGTGGGCGGACAGCGCCACCACGTTCTTCGCATACGCCTCCAGGTGCCCGCCGATACCGTGCAGCAAGATAAGCGCGTCGCTGCGCGGATCGCCCGCCCGCGCGATGCGGATCGGGCCAAAAGAGGGCGTGTGAAGCGGGCGGATCTCGGCGCCCAGAAAATCTGTCCAAAGACTCATATCGTCAAACTCCCCGTCTCAGGCCGGCCGCAACGCGGCATCCCTGGGAAACAATTCATGGCCCCAGTCGCTGCGCTTGGGATGGGTGACGATGCTCCATTGAGCGTCGTCGATCACGATGCCGCCGTAGCCGAGTTCGAGCGCGAATCCGGATGGCGTTTTCACGTAGAACGAAAACATCCGGTCGTTCGGATGGTGCCCCAGCGCCATCACAATCGTGTGGCCGGCGCGCACGCAGCGGTCATAGGCCAGTCCCACGTCATCCATGCGCTTGTACTGCAACATCAGGTGGCTGGTACGCTTGGATGACGAGGCCACCGAACCAACCGCCAGCGAGTGATGGCGACCGGTTCGGGTGTGAAAAAAGGTCAACTCGATCTCCTTGTCGGGCGCCACCTTTTCGCGGATGAAGTCAGAGACGCGCAACTGCAACACATCCCGGTAGAACGCGACACTGGCCTCGTAATCCTTGGTAATGGCGACGAAATGTCCCAGCCCCAGCGGGCCGGTTTCGAAGCCGGCGCCGGTTCCAGCGCCGGGACGAAATGGCTCGTAGTCCGCCGCCAGGTCCGCTCCGTAATAAAAGCCGTGCCGAAAGCCGCCAGCGGGATCGGCGCACCAGAACAACCGCCTGACGCGGCGTTGCTTGCGCGCCTGCTCACCGGCTTCTTCGACCGCCACGCCCGCAGCCTTGAGGCGGGTGATGAACGCCGTCAACTCATTTGGCGTGGCGAACTCCCAGCCGACCTCAAGAATGTCGTCATCCGCATGCGGCAACAGCAAGATGCGCTGCCGGTATCCATCAGCACGCAGCGCCAGGCTGCCGTCCGCTTCGACGCTCCCGGCTTGCATACCGACGACCTCATGCGCGAAGCTTGCCCAAGCCTTGACGTCGGCTACGCCAAGAACCCAGTAACCCAGATTTTCAATATCCATTTGTCTCCTTCCGATCTAAGTGCTTGCAACCTGCGAGCTTGGAGGGCGCAAAACTCATGCCACCGAAAACGAAGTTCGATCAAGCAAAAAAAACAGCGCAGTGATAAGCCCTTAGCTATTCATCCGGGAAAACGATATAAGTGAAAACACCGGTGCTTTTCAGGGAGCAATATGTCTGAAAATTCTGAGTAAGTCATAATTTTCAGAAATTTCGATGCCCTCAAAATTGCTTGACCGAGCGCCCGTTACGCGTTCAACCGCGCGTGCCGACGAACCTAAGGAGCCTCTGAACAAGTCCGCGCGAGCAAAGCGCGTTGCGGATTCGGCGATGGGCTGCGCGGCGCAAAGCTTGAAGCTACCGGGCGGTATTGCGAGCATTTGCAACGACGCAGATCGCCCGAATGCGGGATGCGCCAGCCGCGACAGATTTGTTCAGGGATTCCCTAGGCAGGTCCAACAGGTGTTCGTCGATGCCAACGACCCTATCGCCGAGGCGCTAGCCAGCGGAGGCGCGCAATCGTTGTTGCAGCGACTGCATTTCAATGCGTCCGAGGGCCGCATCTGGCTCGATGACCGCCGTATGCTGCTGCTTGATGTTGCCGCGTTTACCGGGCTGCGAATGGAACTCATCGAACTGCTCGGCACCGATGTTGCCCGCGGCGTGTTCACGCGAGTCGGCTATCTCATGGGCGCGCGCGACGCTGCTTTGGCCTGTAAGCTCCATGACCGCGATGCATCGCTGGCCAATCTCTTTGCGCCCGGTCCATTTCTGCATGCCCTGGAAGGTTTTGTTCACGTCCAGTCGCTGCGCCGTGAGATGGATATCGAAGCCGGCCACTGCAATTGCGAATTCCTCATGAAGAATTCGGCCGAACATGCCTCGCACACCTCATCTGCTGGCATTGCGGCCAGTGCGGAATGCTGGACGGCCGTGGGCCATACCTCGGCCTACTTCTCGCACATCATGGGCAAGCGCATCCTGGTACGCGAAGTTGAATGCGAGGCAAGCGGCGATCCGCGTTGTCGCGCCATTGCGCGGCCGGTCGAGCAATGGGACGACGCCGAAGAAGACCTGCGCTACTTCACGTTGGAACACCGCACCCAAGCGCCCAGCCGCCGCAAAACCTTCCTGCCCGCTGCAATCCCGGCGCGTGGCGAGTCGCCTGACTCGCGCGTCGTCGGCAGTTCACATGCGCTGTCGGCGGTACTGCACAAAGTTCGCCGAGTCGCCGACACCAACGCCACCGTCCTCCTGCTTGGCGAAAGCGGAGTGGGTAAAAGCCTGTTCGCCCATGAAATTCATCAGCAGAGCAAACGCGCCGACAAGCCCTTCGTGGCCGTGAACTGCGCGGCGATCCCTGAGCCGTTGATCGAGTCGGAGCTATTCGGCGTCGAACGCGGCGCCTATTCGGGCGCCAGCGCCGCACGGCCCGGCCGTTTTGAGGCCGCTCATGGCGGCACCATCTTTCTGGACGAAATTGGAACGCTTACACCACCGACCCAGGCCAAACTGCTGCGCGTGCTGCAAAGCGGCGAAATTGAAAGGCTCGGCTCCAACCGCACCGTCCAGATCAACGCCCGCATCCTGGCGGCCACCAATGAAGACCTGAAAACCGCCGTCCTTGACGGCAGATTCCGGGAAGACTTGTACTACCGCGTCAACGTCTTTCCGATCCAGATTCCCCCCCTGCGCGACCGTCGCGACGATCTTCCCCTGCTGCTGCAAGCGTGCATCGGGAGGTTTACGCGCGAACACGGCAGGCGTTGCCCCGGCGTTACGCCGGCCTTGCTCAAAGCCGTCGTCAACTACCACTGGCCCGGCAACGTTCGTGAACTCGAAAACGTCATCGAGCGCGCCATCATCTTGGCCGAAGACGGCGAGCCGCTGGACGTCCGCCATCTGTTCAGCGTCGACATGACGACGCGCGATAAGGCGCTGGTGACGGTCGGCTCCTCAGGGCGGCTGGCACTCGAATCCGGCGCGACGGTGCCCACGCGCGCCGCGGGCGATCCAGGCAGCGTTGAGGCATCCCTGGATTTCAAAGAAGAACTTCGACAGTGGGCGTGGAGTGCGGTCATGGAGCGCAAACTCAGCCTGCCGTCGACCCTGGAATGGATTAAATCGGAACTGATGCAAGCCGCGCTGCAACAAACGCGAGGCAACGTTTCCAAGGCTGCCTCCATGATTGGCGTTACCCGCGCGCAGATGGACTATCAGTTGCGGCACAACCCCACGCACTGAAGCCAAAAACGGCAGTTGGCCGCCGCGTGCGTTTTTTCCAGGCGGCGCGCCGCACATGTCAAAATCCCACGCCTCAAACGCCCACCGCCCACCGCCCAACCCTTCATGGCCTCCGCGCTTACCGACAAACTCTCCAGCCTGGTCAAGAAAATTTCCGGCCAGGCTCGCATCACTGAAAGCAACGTGCAAGACATGCTGCGCGAAGTACGGCTGGCGCTGCTCGAAGCTGACGTCGCCTTGCCCGTGGTGCGCGACTTCATCGCCCGTGTCAAGGATCGGGCACTGGGGCAAGAAGTCCTGGGCAGTCTCACGCCAGGGCAGGCGCTGGTCGGCATTGTCAATCGCGAACTGGCGGCAACCATGGGCGCGGGCGTCAGCGACCTTGACCTCGCCGCCCAGCCGCCGGCGGTGATTTTGATGGCCGGCTTGCAAGGCTCCGGCAAAACCACCACCACCGCCAAGCTGGCGCGGCATCTGGCGACCAAGCGAAAGAAAAAAGTCCTCACAGTTTCCGCCGACGTATACCGCCCGGCCGCCATCGAGCAACTCAAAACCGTCACCGCCCAGGCCGGGGCCGACTGGTTTGCCAGCACGCCGGAGCAAAAACCGCTGGACATCGCCCGCGCCGCGCTCGACCATGCCCGGCGGCACTTCTACGACGTGCTGATCGTCGATACCGCCGGCCGGCTGGCCATAGACGAAGCGCTGATGAACGAAATCCGCGCCCTGCACGGCGCACTGAACCCGGTGGAAACGCTGTTCGTCGTCGATGCCATGCAAGGCCAGGACGCCGCCAACACCGCGCGCGCCTTCAAGGAGGCGTTGCCATTGACCGGCATCGTGCTCACCAAGACAGACGGCGACTCGCGCGGCGGCGCGGCGCTGTCGGTACGTCAGATCACCGGCGCGCCGATCAAGTTTGCCGGCGTATCGGAAAAAATCGACGGCCTGGAAGTATTCGATGCCGAACGCCACGCCGGGCGAATTCTTGGCATGGGCGACGTGGTGGCGCTGGTCGAACAAGTCACCGCCAACGTCGACATTGAAGCCGCCAGAAAGCTGGCCGAAAAAGTCAAGAAAGGCGACAACTTCGACCTGCAAGACTTTCTCGCCCAGTTGCAGCAGATGAAGCAAATGGGTGGCCTTGCCAGCCTGATGGACAAGCTGCCCACACAACTGACCGCCAAGGCCGGCGAAGCCGATCTCACGCGAGCCGAAAAAGACATTCGCCGCAAAGAAGGCATCATCAACAGCATGACGCCGCAGGAGCGCCGCAAGCCCGAACTGCTCAAGGCCAGTCGCAAGCGCCGCATCGCCGCTGGCGCCGGCGTACAGGTGCAGGAAATCAACCGTCTGCTCAAGGAGTTCGAGCAAATGCAGGGCATGATGAAGCAGATGAAAGGCGGCGCACTGTTCAAAATGATGCGGCGCATGGGTGGCATGAAGGGCATGTCCGGCCTGCTCGGAGGCGCCGGTATGCCGCCGCTGCCGCCGGGTCTGGGCAAACCCGGCGGCAAGCGGCTGTAGCAAACCCATGACCGCGCCCAGACTGCCGCGCTTGGCCCCGCAACGCGTGCTCATGGTCTGCATGGGCAACATCTGCCGCAGCCCCACTGCGCATGGTGTGTTCGAAAAAATGATCGCCGACGCCGGCTTGGCTGATCGTGTGCAAATCGACTCCGCTGGCACCCACGGCTACCACGTCGGCGCGCCGCCCGACGAACGCGCGCAACGCCACGCCGCCCGCCGCGGCTATGACCTGAGCCGACAGCGCGCCCGGCGCTTGACGCCGCGTGACTTTGCCGACTTCGATCTGGTGCTGGTCATGGACGATGCCAACGAACGCGACGCCCGCGCCATCGCTCCGCCCGAGCAGCGCCACAAACTGCGCCGTCTGACTGACTTTTGCACCCGCCACGCCGCCCATGAAGTGCCCGACCCATACTACGGCGGCGCGGCCGGTTTCGAGACCGTGCTCGATCTGCTCGAAGACGCCTGCACTGGCTTGCTTGCCGCGGTGAAGTATTCGGATTAGCGCGGTAGGGCGGGGTTCACCCCGCCAATGTGGGTGGACTTTCCCGCTGAAGCGAAGCGTCAGGATAAATCCCGGCCTACGTTTGCCTAATCCGAATACTTCACTGCAAACGCCGCACCGCCGTTGGCGTGCAGGCGCAGGAAATCAACCGCCCGCTCAAGGAGTTCAAGCCAATGCAGGGCATGATGAAGCGGATGAAAGGCGCGTCCAATCTGTTCAGTGGCGGAGCCATGTCGCCCTCGGGCATGCTCTAAGAACGTGTTCACGATCTCGGCGTGAGGTGTGCGGGATGCGGATTGGGATGGGCTGCAAGGCGCAATCCGCAGCCAATGGCCGGTGTCATTGGCAAGGATTGCTTGCGCCGCAGACCGCCCAAGCCCGCGCCGGGATCGTGAACACGTTCTAAAACCTCAAAGACCGTGATAACGTCACGAAATCTTTTGGCGATGGAGCGCCCGGATGGTGTTATCATTGCCGCACCGATTTAATTTAAACCCTGAGTTTTGCCGTGAGCGCCTTTGTGCCATTGTCGTCGTTGCCGTCCGATCTGAGCGTACCGGGCGGCTGGGGTGGTGCTCGCGCCGCCGAGACCTCCGAGAGTACGGCTGGGCGCGACACGGCGGATGTATTCGGCTTCAATGGTTTGGGTTTCAGTCAAGCGGCGCGCGTTCTATCGGTTCCATCCGCCAGCGGCGACGGCCCCGCGCAGCTTGAGGCGCGTTTTCTCAACTGCCTGTTTGGACAGGCCAGCTCCGCATAAGGCGTGCGTTCACGCTGGCTCGTTCGGGCCGTTCGTTGCTTGCAGCCTTGGTTGCTGCCGTTGAGATAGGTGCGTTGCGTGGGTAACTTCCGCTAGAAGTTTTGGTATGCGGCCTTGGTTTTCCCGCCTTTCACAATCATGACGGTTAGCACCGCATCATCAATACCAACTCTGGTTGCGGTTGCGCCCATCGTTTCATGAGCGGCCCCGGTACGTATGTGCTGCGCGCCGAGCCTGACTGGTATGGCGCCGCCGAGGCGCTAATTGAAGCTTGTGTGTATCTGTCGGCACCGGAAGACCGGGTGCGTTGGCTGGAGCGCCTGTGTATATCACTGGGTGATACGCTTTATCCGGCTTTTCTTCATGTGCTGTGTCATGTTGGCGAGCATGGCGATCCTGATGCACAGAAAGCCGTGGCCGATGTTTTGGTGCTGGCGTTGCAAAGCGGTCGCCTGCCCTCGGGGCGGTATTCCGCCTGGGGCGCCGTGCATGGCGCGGCCACGCGCGCCATGGGGCCGATAGAGTACCTGTGCGCCTGGTACGCGCAGCCCGGTAGCCGCGGCCCGCTTAGCGCAACCGCATTTGACCGTGCCGCCCGTGCACTGCTTAGCCTGGTGTCACACAGCGAATCGGCGCGGCGTCTGTACTGCGCCAAGCTGCTTGCTGATGCTGAAGACCCTCTGGGAGGCGCTTGGTCGCGCCAGACTCGGCAGGCGCTACAGATCATGGCCCGCACTTGGGCTGCCGCGAATGCGCCGCCGCAGCACGCTGGCGCGAACGCTGTGGATGCGTTTCTGGCAGCGCTGCGCCAAGGCGAGGGCGCCCGGATATCCGCCGCGGGAGCCGGCTGGATACCGCCGCTGCCTTTGCGCTGAGGGAGCTGAGACGAAACAATCCACATTGTCTCGCTGGTTTTTCTTCCCTTTGGGGCAGGGATGGGGGCGGACGGCGTATCAAACAAGGCTGGAGCGTGAAGCGCCAACGTCGCAGGCCCCACCCCAAAGGGGGAGGGAGTTGCAAACCAGCGCGTTTCGTCCCGTGCGGCGCGGCGCGGCTGGCGTGTAAACGCCATGGAAAACTGAGAAGACACCAGTACTCCGTTCCACCAAAACCTTTACATGAAATCGCGTCTTTGTCCGTCATGCTGCGTTGCAAATCCTCGCAATACCACTCGGTATTGCTCCGGTTTGCGCCTTGCCTGACGAACAAATCCA
>JAITMV010000039.1 GCA_031277295.1 Burkholderiaceae bacterium
GCGTGTTGTCAGCCGTCTTTGATTCTTGGGACGGCTGACTAGACTCATTAGAGGCGGGGGTGTTGGACGATGTGTCAGCGGATGTACTGACAGGATTCAGACCAGGTGTTACCGTTAAACCAGAACCCATAGTTTACCTCTATTAAATTAAAGATGACGGGGATGTAAGCCGAATGGTTTGCGCACTCGAAATCTCTCTCAAGAAACAGAAATGAGGTTTCTTCAGGAATACTATGGCTTACACTCAGGATTGGGCCGTTTAGAGATCACCGTCATACTGTGCAGTTATGCCGCCGGGGTTGGTAATTTGCTTAACAATACCGTATCCAGGAGCATACCAATGATCACCCGTGAATCCAGTCTCACGACTATTTTCCACCCTTATGTGGCAAGTATTTGGAAACGTTTTTTCCGCCAGAGTGAGCGACTCAAAATTGACCAGAGTATTCGAATAGGTATAGGTGTCATTCCCATTTCGAGAAGTGCCCACTATTGTCTGATTCGGTCGCATATCTGCTGGAAGAACCATATTTAGCGTGTCGGTGCCACGATAACTTACCATTGCGACGTCTTCGACACCACTGCTTGTGACTTTCCAATAAGTGGATTCTGTATTGCCATTTGGAAAGAAAGATATCTGTCCTGTAAGTGCCTGATTGTTATAGCTCATCGGTCCAGCAGAACGCTTATTAGCAGCCGCTTGGCCTACCGGTATATTGGTCCATTTTAGCTTAAATTCAACCGTCTTCGGCGCCGAAAAGCACGCCACAATCGAAGGCACCCCCAAATCTATCCCATCACCATCCCCACCACACCCCGCAAACACACCCACCACCGCAGCAGACAAAACCAATTTAGATACTTTTTTCATGATAAGCTCCTTTTATTAAAAAACACAAAAATCCTCTCCCGCGCAGGATGTACGCGAAAAAGGTACCAACGAAGAATGAAATGAAGCCGCAAGATCAGCCCGCTTCTTTGAGTGGTGGGCACATCTGTCAAACCAGCGGCCTGCTTCATGGCCGCTTATGCGCAACATTGAAAAAGACAAGAATAAAAAAAGACGCCGCCCGAGAGTTAGGAAAGGTGACGCCCAAAAGAGTGCCGCATTCGCCGTGCCTGTCCCTTCAATCGTCATTGCCGCGAAGTTCCCGCCTTCGCGGCAATGACAGGGAAAGCGAGGCCGCGGGCCGAAGCTTCGAGGAATGGCCATCCAAGGGCGCGTTCTCAGACGCCGGCTTTTGAATGAAGGCCCCTGGATTCCCGCCTTCGCGGGAATGACGGTGGAGAAGGCCGGAATGACGAAAGGGCTAGCGAGCAACCGTAGGGCGGGGTTCACCCCGCCATTCCCAGGTTTCGTCAAGCAGCGCAAAAAAGAAAAAAAAGAAGGGCGCCGCCTCAACCCCACAAAGGCGGCGCCCAAAATGCGACCGATGTCTATCAGCAGCCGCATTGCACTGTCGTCAATTCTTACAGAAGGAGATGCCTTAATTGAAACTATATGTAACTGCGATATTGCGAAGTTGTTCTGCGGCTCATGCCAGGCTTGATGAATAGCAAGTGATGAATGATGTAATTCTTGCATCGATCAACAACCGGGTGTCCACACGAAGGACTAGTCCCGCTCTTCGCTTACAACAAAAGAAGCTGCTGTCTCTGCACCCTTGACTTTGCCCCAGCGCAAGCAACTCCAAATACCCTCCGTATAGCATTGTCTTTCGCACTGAGATCGTCACGGGGTGCGATTGAAAGTGATGTGTTTGCCAAACACGGCTACCGGTATTTCTCCCTCCCCCTTTGGGGGAGGGTAGTGTCATCAAGCCTGCTGACGAAACAACTGTTGCAGGCCGTCAGAGGTGCGGTTGGCTACGTTGGCGGTTAACTGGCTGTGAAACAAAAACTCTTGACACCGCACGGTGAGCATGACCATTTCGCTGGGCGTCAGATCATTGCCGGCGGCTTTCGCAACTTCGGCAACCTCGTGCAGCGAGGCCGCCTCATGGTTGATGTGCTCCAGTGGCTTGAATAGCGCTTGCATGCTTTCGCTGGACGCCGCAACCGCCTGCGGCTCAAGCACGTTCGTGCCGCCAGCTTGCGCGCGCGCCATCGCTTGCGCAAAACCAGACAGGTCAGTCAGCGAAAAACCATAGCCGGCTTGCATTCCGCTAAAAGCGTGCGAACCCAGCGGGTTGGCTGCCATCGTTGAAGATAGGGATAAGGGTACGGTCATAGTCCACGCGCTCCCGTTACTGCTTGCGTGCAACGGTTTCAAGCGCTGTACCCACCGACTGAAGCGATGTGTGGGCGCTGTTGGACATGAAGCTCATTTGCTGAGCCAACGCGGTCATTTGCGTGATGTGCGCCGGCGTGTCATCGCCCGCGGACAACTGATCGGCTGACACCTCGATTTCATGGGCCTTGGAATCCAGGGTCTTGCCCCACGCCTCGGCCATCGCCTCGTACCAGCTTGAAGGCTTGCCTTGGCGATGCGCCGACGTGTTTGTCAACGGCGCGCTGGCCATCAGGGACAAAGGGTTGATGCGGTTACTCATTGCTAACTCCTTTCGATGAACTCAAACAGGGAAACGGGCCATAATAACATTAAGAAAAGACACAACGCGGGCCCTTGAACACGTTGTGTCGTCTTTCGAGCTTTACCCCCTCCCCCAGAGGGGGAGGGAGCTTCAAGCGCCTTCGCGGGAATGGCGATGGAAGGGGCGGGAATGACAACGCTGATTCCTTTCGATGAACGCAATCAAAAAGCCAGGTCGCTGACCACGCCGTCGCGCTCGATCTGGATGCGGTCGGGCAAGATGGCGACGATGCGGTGCCCGGTGGGCAGTATGGCGCCTTCAAAATAGCGTGTGCTGTCGGCGGTCACCACGTAAGCGGGATCGCCGGGCACGATGGCGGCCAGACGTTTGCCCGGATCGTTGAGCGGCACTTCGTTGGGTGGAGGAACCGGCGGTGGCGCGTTGGTGGTCACCAGTTGTTCCAAACCGGGCACGTCGCGGCGCACAACGGCCTGAACTTTTTCAAGCGCGGTGATATTCGCCTCGTGTGTCAGCACGTGCACAACGCCGGGCTTGCCTCCACGCACTTCAGCGGTAATGCCGTTGAGACGGTACACCTCGCCGACGTTGGCCGCCAGTTCATCTTTGACCCACACCGCCAGGTGCACCGGCTTCTGG
Source organism: Burkholderiaceae bacterium (assembly GCA_031277295.1). Classification (GTDB taxonomy): domain Bacteria; phylum Pseudomonadota; class Gammaproteobacteria; order Burkholderiales; family Burkholderiaceae_C; genus Ottowia. The sequence goes on from JAITMV010000039.1 coordinate 3,192, forward strand.
CCGGCCAATGCCCGCTCCAACTGGCTGCGCTGTGCCAAGGTATCCAGGTGGCCGCTCACCACCACCGCGCCGTCGCGGGTTTCGACCTTGAGTGAATTAAAGCCCAGGTGCGCCAGAGTCTGGTGCACTTGTTTGGCTTGCTCGGGTGGCGACAAGCTTGTCGTGCCCAAGAACCACAACAGGGCCTGCGCCCCCAGCGACATTGCTACCAGCGCCGATCCAACCAGCAAAAGCCGCTGCACCCAATCAAAACGCTGCATCCACCCGATGGCCTTTGTCTGGGTTGGCGCGGGCGGCTGAAGCGATGGTTCAGCCGATGTATCGGTATCAACATCCGTTGCGCCGGAGCCGACGCCATCGTGCAACGCCGCCCACTGCGGAGCGCCGTTTTGTCCCACCGCCATGCGAACGCCGCCGACCGTGAACGTGGTATACAGTCCAAGCGCCGTTTGTTGTCCAGCGCCCAACTTAGAGCCGCCATTGAGCAGGCATTGACCGTCATCCACGTTCAACGTCAGGTTGCCATGCTCGTCCATGGCAAGCAACGCCGCGCTAGCGTCGGTATACGACAGCACGACGTCGCTTGCCCCGTCTCGGCCGATGCGCAGCGCGCCACCGGGGATTACGGCTGAAGTGGCGCCGCGCTGCTCCCCGCTCAATACACGTAATTCATATGCTTGTGATGACATACCGTGGGCCTTGCAGTTAATTCATGTATATCGGATTACCGGCATTCTCATTGGCGGGCGCCGACTTGCCGGACGCCTTGCCGCCGCGCAGCCACTCCGGGGGCGGGTATTCCGGCATGGGTGGAGGCGCGACGGCGTCACCTGGCCGCTGCGGGCCTACGGGAGGGGTGGCGCTCATCGCGCGTCGCGCGGGAATCAGGCGCGGAGAAATGAGAAACAAACGCTCCGTGTGCCGGTGGGTGTCGGTTTTGTTCTTGAACAAATAGCCCAGCACCGGGATGTCTCCCAGCACGGGAACTTTGGTCTGGTCTTCCCCTTTTTGTTCCTGAACCATGCCGCCAATCAGCAAACTTTCACCCGCCACCAGCAGGGCCTGGGTGTTGATTGACGAACGCTGGACGATGGGAATCTGGTCTACCTGGCCTTGATCGTTGATGCTTCCATCCTCAATCTGAACCAGCAGCTTGATATGCACCTCTGTGCCTTCCCGGAACACGTGCGGCATGACCCGCAGCGTGGTGCCCGCCGATACCTTGAACAGGTCCACCTCCTCGCGCCCGGCCACGCGGACGTAGAAGCTGCGGTTGGTGTCGAATACCGCCTCCACATTCGATAGCGTCATGACCTGCGGACTGGATACGATGCGGGCCACGCCTTGCTCTTGCAGCGCGTTGATCCGAGCCAAAAAGTTGTTCCGCCCGCCAAGCACCAGCGACAGGCTGCCGCCCTGACCCGAGGACACAATGTCGGTTGGGTTGGCCCCGAACAGGAACGAGTAACGATCATCAAACCAGTACCAGTTGACGCCTAGCTCGCGCAATTTGCTGGCCGACAGGTCGATGATGGTGGCCTCGATTTCCAGCGCCTGAGGCTCGACGTCCAACGCCTTGATCAGTTGGTCGTAGTACGGTATGCGCCCCGGCGCGTCACGCACGATCACGGCATTCAGGCGCGCATCGGCTTCAACGCGCGCGTCGCTGGCCATCGCAGCGGCGGCGTTCAAATTGTCGAGCCACTGCGCGTCAATGGCGCCCCCACCTTGCGCCACCCCGCCCGGCCTGGTTTCCCAAGCCTGCTGCACGGTCGCAGCCGAGGGCAGCGCGGCGTTGGCGCCGCGTACCCCCAAGGTGCCGTTTTGACGCGCAAGACCCCGATCACGCAGGCTTTGCTCGCCCGTTCCGCGGCTCTGGGTCAGCGCTGGAGCCTGGTTTTTGTTTTGCGAGGACGTGAGCAACGCGCGCAGGATGGTCGCAACGCCGGGCACCACCGTGGTTCTGCCGTTGTTTTCGGTTGCCACGTCTTGCGCCCAGGCGTAGCGCAGGTAATACACCTTGAAGCCCAGCGGCCCGGCCATGCCCGGCTGAGCCTGCGGGCCGACAGCCAGTTCTCTGACTCTGTCGATGAAACGCTTGTTGCCGACGACGATCAGATCCCCGTTGGGGTTGACTCGCAAGGTGTTGTGCGCGTCGACCAACTTCATGTCTTGCACCGAGGTGCGCACGACGTCCGCGCCACCGGATGGGGCCGGAAGTACCGCCGTGCTGACTTCATCGGGCGTATACACATACACCACCGAACCGTCGTAATAGGCCAGCAGGCCAAAGGAGCTAGATATTCTTTTGAATACCTGATCGGCCTGCCCCCGGAACACGCCATTGATGGCGCCTTTGACCGACGGACTGACCGATACGGGAATATCCAAGCGGCCAAAAAAGTCCAATAAAAACGAGGCAATAGGTTGCTCCCGCGCGGTAAGGTTTACTTCTCGATTCTCGAATGGAATCGCCGCTGACGCGGCGCCTGCGAGCAACGCCGAGCCGAGCAGCGCGCCGGCAACAAGGCGACGTAACGCGCCCATTGCGCGCCGCGTGCCGATTGCTCTCAACTGTTTGCTTATCATGGCTGCCGTAATCATTGCCATTTTTCTTCCCCATATTTGAGATTATTGAAAATAACCCGAGTCATTGCTGCGCCACCTCAAGCAGAGTCGAGTCCTCTAACGTCATGTGGTGCAAAATATTTATCTGGACGCCAGCCGTCAAATTGTGAGGGCTCAGCACTGGAATATCGAAACATTCCTGCTCGATTAGTTTGCGCACGTGGCGGCGAATATCGGTGGCGGCGACGATGGCGTCGGGCTGCATGTTCTTGATCGTATCGGCGAAGCGCCGCATCAGTTGGGCGACCTGCATCGGGTCCAGCGTCAATTGCTGCGTCCCGCCATGAAACTGCACGGCGGCGCGAAGCATTTCTTCCAAGGGCGGCGCCAGCACGATGATGCTCAGGCGGCCCTCGGGGGCGTAACGATAGGTCAACTGGCGCCTGAGGCCCATGCGCACCATCTCGGTCAATGCATGCACGTCTTTCTCTCGCTGCGCGACGTCAGCCAGCGTTTCCAGGATGTCGCGCAGGTTGCGAATGGCAACCTCTTCTTCCACCAAACGGCGCAGTATCTCGGCTAAGCGAACCGCCGGCAGTACGCGCGCCGTCTCCTTGACGACGTCGGGTAGCTCCGCATTGGCGCGCGCAAGCAGATGACTGGCTTCTTGTGTGCCCATGAATAATCCGGCGTGTCGGCGTAACGCCTCGCGCACCCCAAAGATGATTTCATCGGTGGCGTTGGTTGCTGGAAACGCACCTTGCGCGACCGGAACCTCGTGAACCAACAAGCGCCATTGGGGTTGCGTTTCGCCCTTCGGGGAGTTTTCAAGCAAATGCATGGCGCGCACCTCGATGCGCGGCAGCGGCAAACCCAGATAAAGCTGGAAGTGATCCAGCACGCCTTCCAGGCCGTGCAGCAACTCCCGGCTGTCATCGGCCAACATGTATCCCGCAGGAAATTCAAGCAGCAGCGGCACGGTTGGGCGCATCGGCGTCGCGTCGGTCAACATCTGCGCTGGCGCTTCGGGCGCGCGACGACGCATGGCGGCCATTTTCGGATGCACAAACCGCTCCCAGCGCATACGCAGGGTGGGTGTCAACATGGCTCCAGCGAAAAACAGCGAGAGGCCAAGCGCCAGAAAAACGACCGCCGGAAAACCCGGCACCGCGGCAAACAGCACGCACAGTCCGCTGGCCACCAACAACACACGCGGCTTGGCTGTCAGTTGACGGCCAATCGTGTCGCCCAGATGCTTGTCGTGCTCGTCGTCGGTGGTGCGTGTCACCAACAGGCCAGCCGACATGGCTCCCAGCAGCGCCGGAATCTGGGTCACCATGCCGTCGCCAATGGTCAGAATGGAGTATTTCACCATCGCGTTGCCCATGGTCATGTCCTGCTGCAACACGCCAATGGCCAAGCCCCCGAGCAGGTTGATGATGATGATGATGATGCCAGCGATGGCATCACCCTTGACAAACTTCATCGCGCCATCCAGGCTGCCGTTAAGCTTACTTTCGCTCTCAAGTACGTGACGCCGCCGCCTGGCCTCGTCCTTGTCGATCAGACCGGAGCGCAAATCCGAATCAATCGACATCTGTTTGCCGGGCATGGCATCCAGCGAGAAACGCGCCGCCACTTCAGCCACGCGCTCGGAGCCTTTGGCGATCACGATGAACTGCACCACTGTGATGATCAGAAAGACCACCAGACCGACCACCAGATTACCGCCCGCGACCATGTTGCCGAAGGTCTGAATGATGTGCCCCGCCTCACCGTGCAGCAAAATCATCCGCGTGGTGGCAATCGACAGCGACAACCGAAACAACGTGCTGATGAGCAGCACGCTGGGGAAGACCGAAAACTCCAACGGATTGGTTACGTAAATGGCCAGCAGCAGCAGCAGCACGCCGCCAGAGATATTGACGGCCACCAACAGGTCAATCATCCAGGTCGGCAGCGGCACAATCATCAACGCCACAATGGCGACGATGGCCCCGACCAGCACGATGTCGATGTAACGCGCGGACTTGGCGCCGAACTTGCCCACGCTTGCCGCCGGTTGAATGTAGCCCGCCATGCTTATAACTCCGCCCCAAAGCGGGCGCGCGACCACGCCGCAGCAGCGCTCTGCTGCCTGCTGACTTGCAGCAACAGGCCGTATTCAGCCAACACCTTGCGCACGTAGTCCTGGGTCTCGCGGTAGGGCGGCACGCGCCTGCCGTAGCGCTCAACCGCGCCCTCGCCTGCGTTATAGGCGGCCAATACCAGCCGCAAATCATTGCCTAAGCGCAGTTGAATGCTTTTTAAATAACGCGCGCTGACCTTTAAATTGGTAAGCGGGTCATGCAGTTGGCCAGCGTCGTCCACACCAAACCGCCTGGCTGTCGGCACGATGACTTGCATCAGGCCGTGAGCGCCTGCCGTGGACACGGCGCCCGGCTGGTGGCGCGACTCGACGCGCGCAATTGCATGCAGGAGCAAAGGATCAATGTCATGAGCTTGCGCAACACGATCAATCAGTGGCGCCAGCACTATCGGCATGACGCCAGAGCCAGGCGCGCCAACTCGCGCGGACTTGCCAGACTCATCAGACTTATTCAATGCCGTCTTGACTCGTCGTGATTTCAACGCACTCCGGGACGATAAAGCTCGCACGTGCTGTTTTTGCTGGTCTGGCATCGTGATGAGCCGCGGCGCTTGCGAGCCGCGCAGGAAAGAAGTGGTTTGCATATCCGTCGTTGCGTCAGGTTTCGGCGCATCGATTGAAGACGCCTGACAATCACGCGGCACGCTCGCCTGAACACGTTGTTCCGCGGTGAGCAATTGATCCCAGCCGACCGTGCATCCTTGCCCAGAAGCCGGCACACCTAAAGCCGTGGCGCCTGCGATCTCGACGGCGCCGAACAGCAGCAAGCCGATCCACTTCAATCTTTGTTGCGCACATCCTCTGATCGTCAAGGCGCAAAACCACTCATTCAAGGTATGCAAAACGCGTGCTCCACATGGGTTAAACCTGAGGTACTCAAACATCACTGAACACCCTGCCGAAAGTTTCGTGACCTAGTTCACACTTCTCCGGCGGACAGCGCATAGTCTACAGGCGGAATGCGCTCTTTCAACACCACGTTGGGCTGAATTGAAACTTTTCCAAAACTTTTACAAATTCACACAATTTACCCTTGGGAATGCCCAAAAGAGAGTCTGAGAAACTCTGTATTGCCTGAAAAAAATCTCATAACTTAGCGTCGTATTTGAATTTTTTTTCTGAGTTCGAGGTCTCAAAAACATCCAAAATTATTACAAATGAAAACGAATTACATTCAGCAACCTTGTTGCTTTTACAAACAAAGACAGACGTTGGCGGCAATCACAGCAATAATTTGATGCGGCTGCGCCGCATTCGAGGCAACCGTGGGTGAATTGTTGGGCATCAGCGACAGCTTCAACCGCGACGGCATTGATGACATTTGCCTTGCGCATCAGGTATCAGTCTTTGGCGCACAAGCCGACGCCGGTAATGCTTGCCCAGACAGGAGTAAGTGCTACTATTCCAAGAGCAGATGCGCAAGCTCTTCGTATCATGCGCACGTGCTCGGCTTGCAGCCGGCAAGCATGGAGGTTCAATCAAGTTGTTCACGACGCTCGCGCACCGCACGCGACGCATGAAACCGATGCGGCCTCGCCCTTTTTTCGGCATTGCCGCTCGCCCTCTCGTCATTCCTGCTCTCTCCGTCGTCATTCCCGCGAAGGCGCACGGGCGTAACCTTAAGCTTCGTCATTCCCGCGAAGGCGGGAAAGCGAAGCTTCGAGGAACGGCCATCCAAGGGGGCTTGCCCAAGAGCCGGTGCTGGATCAAGCGCCCCTGGATTCCCGCCTTCGCGGGAATGACGATGGAGTGAGGCGGGCAGGAATGACGCGGCGAGGCGGGCAAAAATATGCAGGGGCGAAAAATCTTTCGCCCTCCCACGTCACCCTTGTCCCTCACGCCCCCCCACACATCCTTTACTCACCATCCGTAAGCTCACCATCCGTAAGCCAATCCAACTCCTGCGCCATCCTGAACGCCACATCCTCTCTGCCCGTCTCCAAGGCCACCGACATGGCGTGCAACACCGCCTCGATCAGCTTGAGTTGCTTCTCATCAAGGTTGCGCATCAACTGCCGCCGCGCCTCTTCGTCGCGCAGGGTATTGGCCAAGCCATACAAACCTCGCACCTTGCCCTGCACTGCCTCTTGCTCGCCCGCTCTTAGCTCTGCGGCCATCACGCGCAATAGCATCTGTACCGACTCGGCTCGCCAATCCTCCCTGTCGCGCCCCAGTTGTTCGCGAATGGCCGTCCACAGCCGCGACAACTCGGCCACATCGTCCTCGCTGATCGGCTCGCCTGCTTCTTCGCAGGCGTCGTCTTCGTGCTCTTGTTCTGGCTTGTCGCGCGGCCCGTACAGAAATTTGTGTATCCGCTCGCCGGCTTCGCCCCACAACAGCGACGGCCAGGTCAACGCGACTCCGAGCATCACCAACAGCCCTATTACCCCGCCCAGACCGAAGTGCATGAGGAAAGTGGCCATCATCTTAGAAACCGTAGTTGAACGCGCCCGAGCTTAGCTGTCATCGGGTGGGCTGGCAAGGGCGACCAAGGCCGCGCACTCGTGTGCGCCACGAGGAGCAACGCCGCCAGCTAAGCCCGAGGGCGGCGTGATCGGGCGCGTAGCGCTCTCACCCAAAAGGTTAAGGGCAGCTAAGGCCCGAGAGTCAATGTTCATGCGGCGTTCCTGAAGATAACCATAGCCATCACTCCGATGCTTTCGGCTTGGAATCGAGTGGCGGTGGCGGCGATGGCGATGGCGATGACGGCAGCGATGGCGGCGACGACGGTAAATTCTCCTGCTGCGCCATCTCAAGCGCATAGCGCGCCCAAACGTCATGGTTATCGAAAACCGCGTAATCAAGCTCTTTCACATGCCAACCCAAATGTTCCGGCACCAGCGCCTTCAGGCGAGACGGCAAATCCCAACTGAGCAAACCACGGCCGCAAGCTAACAGATAGGCCGATATATCCTTCTCGAGAGGCAGCATGGGACGCGGCGCCTGGTCAAGCAATGCGGCGCTTCGCTCATCGGCAGGGCCATGCAAACGCGCCAGCAACTCCTCGCCCAGCAGGTCGCGCACCTTGACCAGACGCTTGCCGTCAATACAGGCCTTCAACGCCGCCATCAGCCACCACCCACCGACGTGGGCGCAAAGACGTTCACGCGCATCAGGCTCGCCAATAGCCAGCCAAGACGGAGCGGTATCCACATCCTCCCAAGTCAGCGGCAACCCGTCCAAAACGCGCGCCTTGGCCACGCGGTGGGCACGGCGCGCGCGAGCATATACCGGAAATTCTTGAGCACTATCTGACATTGCGATGCTTCTTGACTTAAGGCATTGTTGACCACGCTTTGCGCCGCGCAGCCCATCTCTTGCGCTCAATGGTAACTGGTAATGCGCTCAACGACGCACTGAGATGAAACTGGATCTACGCCTTTCCCCGCGCGCTGCGCGATTTCCCCTTCGTCATTCCCGCGCAGGCGGGAATCCAGGAGCGTTTGGTCTTGCGCCGACTCTTATGGGGGCCGGCGGCGCAAAAAAACAAACGTAGGGCGGGGTTCACCCCGCCATTGCGCCGTTTCACAAAACCGGGGGCTGGCGGGGTGAACCCCATAGGCGCTAACCTAAGCTCCGTCATTCCCGCGAAGGCGGGAATCCAGGGGCACTTGATCCAGCACCGGCTCTTGGGCAAACCCCCTTGGATTCCCGCCTTCGCGGGAATGACAGGGAATCCAGGGGCGTTTGCTTCTGCGCCGGCTCTTGAGGAAGCCATCCTTGAATGGCCGTTCCTCGAAGCTCCGCTTTCCCGCCTACGCGGGAATGACTAAAGGTGAGGCGGCGCCAATCAGCAATCAGGTGAGACCGCGTCGGTTTCATATGTCGCGGGTAGGCACGCCAGCGCCATGGACAACTGAGAGGCCCTGGACGAAGGTAGCGGGTGATGAGTGACTTGCCGCCTGTGCGGGATGGGACGGCGCGAAGAGGTTGCGCCACAACCCCTATCGGGCGACGTGGCGCGGCGGTGCTATACTCTGAAGCGTTTGGAATTGCTTTTCGCTCACCCGCTGCCCCGGTTCGCTGAGGCAAAGTCCCGAGGGTAGCGGCGGCTTCTTGCGTTGTGTGGGCAAAAAGTGTACTGCGCCAAGAGGTGTCAGGCGGTGCTGCTCTTGCTGTCCCCCAGACGTGATCTGAATCCGTGACCTCAAGAAGGAAAGGCTTCACCCGCAAGGGGATGTGCTTTCCCTCTTCAACTCACGGATTCAGGGTGAGCCACCCGGTTGTTGATCGATGCAAGAATTACATCATTCATCACTTGCTATTCATCAAGCCCGGCATGAGCCGCAGAACAACTTCGCAGTATCTCAGTTACATATAGTTTCAATTAAGGCATCTCCTTCTGTAAGAATTGACGACAGTGCAATGCGGCTGCTGATAGACATCGGCCGCATTTTGGGCGCCGCCTTTGTGGGGTTGAGGCGGCGCCCTTCTTTTTTTTCTTTTTTGCGCCGCTTGACGAAACCGAGGGATGGCGGGGTGAACCCCGCCCTACGGTTGCTCACTAGCCCTTTCGTCATTCCGGCCTTCTCCACCGTCATTCCCTCCTCCTCCATCGTCGTCATTCCCGCCTTCTCCACCGTCATTCCCGCTTCCTCCATCGTCGTCATTCCCGCCTTTTCCACCGTCATTCCCGCGAAGGCGGGAATCCAGGGGCCTTCATTCAAAAGCCGGCGTCTGAGAACGCGCCCTTGGATGGCCGCTCCTCGAAGCTTTGGCCCGCGGCCTCGCTTTCCCTGTCATTTTCGTGAAGGCGGGAACTGTGCGGCAATGACGATTGAAGGCGCGGGCAGGGCAGCTTCGGCACTCTTTTGGGCGTCACCTTTTCTAAGGAGCCTCGGATTAATTCCGTTCGCCCTGAAGCTTGTCGAAGGGAGCACGGTAGATGTAATGGATGCCTCCCTCCCCACGGGGAGCCGATTTGGGTCATGGAGATGGGCGACGTGGCTGTTCAGCAAGCGTAGGGCGGGGTTCACCCCGCCATTGCGCCATTTCGCAGAACCTGGGGATGATAGGCTGAACCTCCCCTATCAACGGCTTCATTTCATCTTTCGTTAGCGCCTTTCTCGCGTACATCCTACGCGAGAGAGGATTTTTGTGTTTTTTAATAAAAGGAGCTTATCATGAAAAAAGTGTCTAAATTGGTTTTGTCTGCTGCGGTGGTGGGTGTGTTTGCGGGGTGTGGTGGGGGAGATGATGGGATAGATTTGGGGGCGCCTTCGATTGTGGCGTGCTTTTCGGCGCCGAAGACGGTTAAATATAAGTTGAAGGCGACTAATACGCCGGCTGGCTTAGTGTCTGCCACGTCGAGCACGGTCGGACCCATGACATATAACAATCAGGCGGTTACGGGGCAAGTGCTTTTCTATCAAAATGGCACTACAGATGTCGATTATTGGCTGGTCACAAAGGACGGCGTCGCAGGCATTGCTACAGTAACTTATACTGGCAGCACCTATACAACTGATATGGTTTTTCATCCAGATATGCGTCCAGGCGAAAAAGCAACCGGCACTATTCGGAATGCGAGCGGCACCTATACCCTCTTTAACACATTAGTTGGATTTGAGCCAATTACTTTAGCAGATAAAGTATTTCCAAACGCCTGTCATATAAAGGAGGAAAACAGCCGTGATACGACTACAGGTGATATATGGTATGCGCCCGGATACGGCCTGATTAAACGGGTTGATGCTACCGATGGATGGACCTTACAGTACGACGGCGATCTCTGAGTAACCTCCCCCACGCGTGCGGGTCAGTGTACCTGAAGGAATGGGTATTTCTCTATTGCCTGAATCCGTGAGTTGAAGAGAAAAAGCACATCCCCTTGTGGATGGGGACTTTCCTTTTTGAGGTCACGGATTCAGCTATTACATGAGAGATGTTTTTTTGACGCATAAGCTATTCAGATCATGCGTCGTCACTGTTAACTAGCAATTGGTGATAAATCATGTTTTCTACTATCACAGAATCACGCGGTAGGCAGCCCGCCGACACCCCCGCCTCTAACGAAACTAATCAGCCGTCCCAAGAATCAAAGGCGGCTGACAACACGCCTGTTTCTGGGGCCAACACAACACCCACCCCAGAGAAAATCCAGCAAGGCCTTGACGACTTCAACGAGCAGGTTAACAACAACGGCTATTACAACAAGTCCAGCAATGTCAACAACGACAACGGTGATTGAGGAAACAAATCCGTTGAGGGAGACAACGGCGGCAACCGCGACGTTAAAAACTCGCGCACCGGCAACAGCAACAACGACTCCAAGCGCGAAAACATAGAAGCCAATCAGCGCGGAGAGCGCGCAGGCGACAACGAAAGCAAACGCAGCGATGGCAACAACGAAAGCAAACGCAACGACAACAACGGCGAGCGTGGCGGCGTCTCTGGCACCCGTGATGCTCGCAACAATGGCAATAACGGCGTAAATGGTGACAAGTCAAGCGGCGGCGGCTCTGATATCCGAGGCGGGCCAACCGTCAGCGGCGGCCCCACCCGCAGCGACATGGACAGCAAAGTACCCCTCGGCGCCCAGCTTAGCAACCCCGCCACGGGGCAAAGCTTTAGCGGCAGCTTTTCTCCTCCGCTACTTACCAACCCCCTCACAGGCCAGCTTGGCGCGTGGGTGGGCAACCAGTGGACTCCGGTTGCAATCAACCCCTACACCAGCGCGATCACCGTCGGCAATCAGCCGGTGATGGTCTCCACCCCTGGCGGCGGGGCCGTGCAGTTGAGCATCAATAACAACACCCGCGAGCTGATTGCCGGCACTACCGGCCAGACCGTGGCCTTTATCCCGCCCAGTGGCCAGACCATTGCGCCGTATGTCGATATGGGCGGGCGCCTCGTTGCCGACCTGCCCCAAACCAACACCAACTTGATTACGGTGGGTGGCTTTAGCGATACAGTCAAAAACGTGCTGAACAACGTGCTTGAGCAAGCGCCCAAGACTCCGCTGAACGACGCCCTGCGCGAAGCGCTCAACAGCCCCAGCGACCCTGGCGACCCCCACGCCAACGCGCTTAAAAGCGCCATTGATGACGCCATCATGAGCCTGCCCCGTGGGGTGCTCAGCAACGCCTTGAACAATGCATTCAGCGGCAGCGCCCACACCGCCATTGGCAACGCCCTGAACAATGCGCTGAACAACGCCCTGAACAATGCGCCAAGCAACCCCATTAATGACGCGCTGCGAAACGCGCTGAACAACGCCCCTGGCGACGCGCTCAGAAACACGCTGAACAGCGCAGCCAGCCAAGCGCTCACAACCACCGTGGCCACCGCTGCGGCCAACCTGGGGACGAACATGTGGGGCGGCAACAACCCGGCGGCCACAACGCCTGGCCCCGTGGCCAACCCCTTTGCGCAGGCTCAGGCAGGCAAAGAAGGGATGACGAATCCGGCATTCAATTCAACACCGAATGCGGCGCAAAACCCTGGTGCGACCCCTGGTGCGAACACGGCCAGCGCGGGCCATGCCGCCGGAGATTTTGCCGCAAGCGCGCGGGCGACGGCTGCGGGAATGAACCCGGCTGGCGGCGCGAACGGCGGCGCAAATCCGAGCGGCAACCC
>JAITMV010000229.1 GCA_031277295.1 Burkholderiaceae bacterium
GTATATGCCGCGCTGGGCGAGCGTCTGCAAACCGACGAGGTACACGCGCTGTCGATGAAAACCTTTACGCCCGCGGAGTGGGCTAAAAATGACGGAATGACGAAATGACGCCGGCTGCGTCGGCATGGCTCGCCATGCGCCGAAGGCGCGTCATTGACGGCCGCTCGGCGGCGAAGTCATTGAACACAGCGAAGTCATTCGTCATCAACGCCAAGCAAAAATGGACAAACTGCTGATTCGCGGCGGGCGTCAACTGACGGGTGAGGTCACCATCTCCGGCGCCAAGAACGCCGCCCTGCCCGAGATGTGCGCCGCGCTGCTGACCGGCGAGCCGCTGCGCTTGACCAACGTGCCGCGCCTGCAAGACGTGCGCACCATGCGCGCGTTGCTCGACTACATGGGCGTGCGGACCGTCACGCACGGCGAACGCGGCGGCCTGAGCCTGCACGCCGCCGGGCCGATTGAACCCGTGGCACCCTACGACCTGGTCAAGACCATGCGCGCCTCGGTGCTGGCGCTCGGGCCCCTGCTGGCGCGCTTTGGCCGCGCGCGGGTATCGTTGCCGGGCGGCTGCGCCATCGGTTCGCGCCCGGTCGATCAGCACATCAAGGGCTTGCAGGCGATGGGCGCCGACATCGCGGTCGAGCACGGCTACATTACCGCCCGCTTGGCCCAAGGCCGCACGCGCTTGCAAGGCGCGCGCATCGCCACCGACATGATCACCGTTACCGGCACTGAAAACCTGCTGATGGCCGCCTGCCTGGCCGAGGGCGAAACGGTGCTGGAAAACGCCGCGCAAGAGCCGGAAGTCACCGATCTGGCCGAAATGCTCATCAAAATGGGCGCGCGCATCGAAGGCCACGGCGGCAGCCGCATCCGCGTACAGGGTGTGGAGCGCCTGCACGGTTGCGAACATATGGTAGTGGCCGACCGCATCGAAGCCGGCACCTTTTTGTGCGCCGTTGCAGCCGTCGGCGGCGACGCGCTGCTGCGCCACGCCCGCGCCGACCATCTGGACGCGGTGATCGAAAAATTGCGCGAGGCTGGCGTCATCGTCGAACCGATGCAAGACGCCATCCATGTGCGCAGCCCCGGCGCCAGTGCGCTGAAGGCGCAGAGTTTCCGTACCACCGAATACCCCGGTTTCCCGACCGACATGCAGGCGCAGTTCATGGCGCTCAATTGCGTCGCCGACGGCCCGAGCATGGTTACCGAAACCATCTTCGAAAACCGCTTCATGCACATCAATGAACTCGCCCGCCTGGGCGCGCGCATCCACGTCGATGGCCGCACCGCCATGATCGACGGCGTGCGCCAATTGTCCGGCGCCACCGTCATGGCAACCGACCTGCGCGCATCGGCCAGTCTGGTCATCGCCGGCTTGGTGGCCGAAGGCGAAACGCTGGTTGACCGCATTTACCACCTGGACCGCGGCTACGATCAAATGGAGCAAAAGCTGTGCGGCATCGGGGCGGATATTGAGCGGGTCAAGTGACGTTTGGCGTTCAATAAATAACGGCACTGACCTCACTGCGCTTCGATGACGCGCCTGCGGCGCATGACTGAACAAGTCATTTCGTCATTTCCGCAAGGGACAATACCCCACGCCAAACGCTCAACGCCAAACGCCATGCTCACCCTCGCCCTCTCCAAAGGCCGCATCTTCGACGAAACTCTGCCGCTGCTCAAGGCCGCCGGCATCGAAGTGCTGGAAGACCCTGAAAAGTCGCGCAAACTCATCCTGCCCACCAACCAGCCCGACGTGCGCGTGGTGCTGGTGCGCGCCTCTGACGTGCCCACCTACGTCGAATACGGCGGCGCCGACCTCGGCGTGACTGGCAAGGACGTGCTGCTCGAACACGGTGGCGCCGGCCTGTACCAGCCGCTGGACTTGCAAATCGCTAGATGTCACATGGCCGTCGCCGCGCCCGTCGGTTTTGACTACCCGGCGGCGGTGCGGCAAGGCTCGCGCATCACCGTGGCCACCAAATACACCGGCATCGCTCGCGAGTTCTTTGCCGACAAGGGCGTACACGTCGACCTCGTCAAGCTCTACGGCAGCATGGAATTGGCCCCGCTCACCGGCTTGGCGGCGGCCATCGTCGATCTGGTATCCACCGGCAAAACGCTCAAGGCCAACAACCTGATCGAGGTCGAGCGCATCATGGACATCAGCGCGCATCTGGTCGTGAATCAGGCCGCGCTCAAACTCAAGACCGCGCCGATTCGCCGCATCATCGAATCGTTCGCCGCCGCCGTGTCGCCCTGAATCCGTGAAGACATGCGGGAGCAAAACCTGCTTGATGGCGAGATCGCACGGGGATGTGCTAGCATGTACATGCTGTGTACATCACATCTACTGAAAGGCGAAAAATGACGACAGCCACGCAACGGATCGTTGTTCAGGTAACAGCGCGTCAAAAAAGCGGCATCGTGCAAACCGCCAGACGGCTCGGATTGAATGTGAGCGAACTGATGCGGCAGGCGGCGCAGAGTTTCACGCCGCCTGGGGACGAGGAAGAAATTCTTGCGCTGCTTGAGCGCGCGAATGCGTCCACCAAGGAAGCGGACGCCGCGCTGGATGATGCCTTATCGTTCATTGCGCGATCCAACGCGCGCATCGCGGCCATGACGAGGAGCCAGCGGAAATGGGCGTGACGGACAAGGTGTGGGACGCCTTCACGACCGTCATCAAGATGAACGACAAGGTGGTGTCGCTGGCTGGCGCGGTCAAGGATCAGCAGACAAGGATTGAAGTTTTGACCGAGCGCGTGATTCACCTTGAAGCCACGCTGGAACTGCTCATGCGCGCGGGCAGCGGCGGTACGGCGAAAAAGCTGACACGTTCGTAACGCGCATCACTGATGCGGATGCTCCGCGAACTGCTGCGCGTCATCGCAGATCTCATACCAGCCCGGCTTTTCCTTGACGAATTCGTGAAAGCGGTTGCGCAGGGCCAGCTCGTCGTCAAGACAGTTCGCGGCGACGGGAAAAGATTCTTCGGTAGAGGTGATTTCGCCCAGCGCGGTGCCGCAGTGCGAGCAGAAGCAGCGGTTGTATTTGTACGGCGTTTCGGGCCGGTACGTGGCGATGGATTCCGCGCCAGTGAGGAGCGTGAAGGCATCGCGCCTGACAAAGACAAAAGTGCTTGCGCCGACCTTGCGGCAGCGTGTGCAGTGGCAGGTGCCCATCATCGTGGGCGGGTTTGACAACGTGAACTTCACCGCACCGCAGCAGCAGCTTCCTTTCAGCATTTCTTGCTCCTTTGTTGAAAGGGAGTAACTGTACATAAATACAGTATTCAGTGCAAGGCAAAGGGGCGCTCTTCAGCATGACGCAACCCGATGCGCACGCGACCGAATGAGACAATCGCCGGTTCTTTTTTCGCGCCCCGCCGCCATGACCGCCACCGCCACCCCCCTGCGTCTGTCCACCGCCCAGCCCGACTTCGAGGCGCGCTTTGCCGAGCGGCTGCATTGGAGCGCTGATACCGACGCCGCCATCGAGCAGCGCGTGCGCGATATCCTGGCCGACGTGCGCGCGCGCGGCGACGCGGCGGTGCTGGACTGCACGGCGCGCTTTGACGACCTGCGCGTCAGCAGCATGGCGGCGCTGGAATTGACCGCCGCCGAGATGCAAGCTGCCTTCGACAGCCTGCCGCCCGCGCAACGCGACGCGCTGCAACAGGCCGCCGCGCGCATCCGCCGCTATCACGAGTGGCAAAAAACGCAGGGCGGCGAAACCGCGACCTACCGCGATGAAGACGGCACCCTGCTGGGCCAGAAGGTCACGCCGTTGGACCGCGTTGGCATCTACGTGCCCGGCGGCCTGGCGGCGTACCCATCCAGTCTGCTGATGAACGCCATCCCCGCCCACGTCGCCGGTGTGGGCGAAATCATCATGGCCGTACCCACGCCACGGGGTCAGAAAAACCCGCTGGTATTGGCCGCCGCGCACGTGGCGGGGGTGACGCGCGCCTTCACTATCGGCGGCGCGCAGGCCATCGGCGCGCTGGCTTACGGTACCGCCAGCGTGCCGCGCGTGGACAAGATCACCGGCCCCGGCAATGCCTACGTCGCCAGCGCCAAGCGACAGGTATTCGGGCAGGTCGGTATCGACATGATCGCTGGCCCGAGCGAAATCCTGGTGCTGGCCGACGGCAGCGCGCCGCCTGATTGGGTGGCGATGGATTTATTCAGCCAGGCCGAGCACGACGAACTGGCGCAAAGCATTTTGTTAAGCCCCGACGCCGCCTACATCGACCAGGTGCAGGCTGCCATCGACCGCCTGCTTCCCGCCATGCCGCGGCGCGACATCATCGCCGCCTCATTGAACGGGCGCGGCGCGCTGATCCATACCCGCGACATGCAAGAAGCCTGCGCCATCAGCAACCGCATCGCGCCCGAGCACCTGGAAGTCAGCAGCCGCGAGCCGCACCGCTGGGAGCCGCTGCTGAAACACGCCGGGGCGATTTTTCTTGGCGCTTACACCAGCGAAAGCCTGGGCGACTACTGCGCCGGCCCCAACCACGTGCTGCCCACCAGCGGCACGGCTCGTTTTTCAGGCCCGTTGAGCGTGTACGACTTTCAAAAACGCAGCAGCCTGATCGAAGTCAGCGCACAAGGCGCGCGCCGCCTCGGCGCAATAGCCCGCGTGCTGGCCGAAGGCGAGGGCTTGCAGGCGCACGCACGGGCGGCGCAGATGCGGTTGCCCAATGAAAAATGACCGCGCCTGACGACGCATGACGAATGACAAAATGATGCGGTTAGCCTTGAATATTTTTTAATTCTGGAGTTCACCATGCGTTACCGATTTGCGCGTTTTTTCCTGCTGTTGGGGACGGCTGTTTTGCTGGCTGCATGTTCGCAAATACCGGTCAGAAACAGCGATTCGACCAGCGCGGCAGTCCCGGCGCTGGGGACCCAGTGGGGCGAAGAGCGCGATTCGCGCGTCGTCACCGTGCGGGCGCGCCGCGTCGCGCCCGACCGGCCCGATGACGTGGCGCAACTGTTCTACAACGACGCCGACGGTGTGCGCGCCAAGGTCGGCGCCAGTCCGGAGCGTCAACTCAATACGCTGATGGCGCAAGGCCATGTCGAATGGTCCGTGCGCGATGAGGCTGACCGGCCCCTGCCCTTGGAGCGCGCCCGGCGTGGCCCGGATGGCGCGCTCAACATCGTCGGGCGGCAGGGCGCGCGCTATGTGCTGGTGTTCAACAACCTGAGCGATGACGCCTACGAAGTGGTGGCCACGGTAGATGGCCTTGATGTCCTTAACGGACAGTCCGGCTCTATTACGAACAGCGGCTATGTGCTGTACCCGCACGGCACGCTGCGCATCGAGGGCTTTCGCAAAAGCGATTCCGAAGTGGCGGCGTTTCGCTTCTCCGCGGCGGATCGCGCCTACGCGGCCAATACGCCGTCCGGTGACGCGCGCAACATCGGCGTGATCGGCGCGGCGCTGTTCAGACTTGAAATGCCCGACAGTCAGCGCACGCTGCGAAACGGCCCTGCCGTATCGCGGCCCAAGGCTTTTCCCGCCGATGGCAACCGGTCATACGCGCCGCCGCCGGACTATCGGAAGTGAAAGCGCAAGTAGCGGGATCGCGCTACTTTGTCTTGTCCCGCAGCGCCATCAGCGCCTTGAGCATCCCTTTGACCTCGGCCAGATCGCGCTGCTGATCGATCATGAGGCGCTGCATCTGCTCGATGATTTTGTCTTGCGTCACCACCCGTTCCTTGAGCGCGCTCACGCCTGAGAGGCGATCAAGAATGTCGGTGACCAGGCTCATGCTTTTGGCGGCTTGCCGGCCTTGATCGCCTCGATCTGGGCGAAGAATTTCTTGGCCCGCCGTTCGGCACGGTCATACACGACAATCATG
>JAITMV010000252.1 GCA_031277295.1 Burkholderiaceae bacterium
TTCACCCAGCGTCATTCCCGCGAAGGCGGGAATCCAAGGGGGTTTCCTCAAGAGCCGGCGCTGGGTCAAACGCCCCTGGATTCCCGCCTGCGCGGGAATGACGGAGCTTAGGTTAGCGCCTATGGGGGGGATGGCGCGTAAGCGCCTCAGGGGGAAGTGTTTCACTTCAGCCTACGTGCTGCAAGCTCTGCTCCAGCAACAAGGCAGCCATGTCTATTCCGGCCGCGGCAAGATCAACCCCGGCGTCGCCCACCGCTGCCATGGGCGTCGCGGGTGTGGCGTCCGGCAGCAGGTCTTGCAGACCGGCATCGAGCGCGAGCGCGCCGCCCGCGCCAGCCGCGGGCGCCTGTACTTGCAGCGGCTGCGACGTCAGGTTGGTGCTGTTGCCGGCCATGTCGGTAATCGTCAGCCCCACCGTGTGGGTGCTGCTCGCGGCCAGCGCGGTGGCCGGGGTGTAACTCCAACTGCCGTCCAGCGGGTTGACCGTGGCCGGCTGCCCCGGCCCGCCATCGATGCTGACCCGCAATTGCTCCAGCGCCGCGCCGGGGTAGGTGCCATCGGCCAGTTGCCCGCCGAGCAGTCCACTCAAGTTCACCTGACCGACCAGCGCGCCCTCGGCGTTGACCGTGACGCCTCCCACCAGGGGTGTCGGGTTCGGCGGCAGGTTATCCATCATCACCTCTTGGCTGGCCACCGGGCCAAAGACGTCGCCATCTAGCACCCGCACCTGCACCATGTGCGAACCCCACCCCAAGGGGTTGGTGACTGAGTCAAAGCTCCAATCGGTGGCCCCCGGCGTGGTGGTCACGTCATGCCAGCCGGTGTTGTCGGACAGGTTGATTTGCAACTGCTGGCCAATCGCCAGCGGCTGGCTCACGCTTCCTCTGAAGATCAGCGCGCCGGTGTTGACGGCGTACTGATCGACGCCATTGACCAGGTAGTGCGTGCCGCCGAAGGCGTTGCTGTCGTAGGGCACGATTTCGGTCAGGCTGGCCTGCGGCGGGTTGGCCGTGGTCATGACCAGCTCCTGCGCGCCGCCCAGGTCGCTGCTGTGACCCGCCCGGTCGGTGATGATCGCGGTGACTTGGTAGGCGCCGGCAGCCAGCGGCGCCGACAGGGTATAAGTCCAGATGCCTTCGAACCAGGGGTAGCTCTCGCCTCTGCCGAATACGGTGACCGGTCCTTGCTCGACGCCAGCGATGTCGAGCGTCATGGTTTCGCTCGTCTGCTGGCCCACGAGCAGGGGCAGATCGACCAGTGGCCCGCTCAAGATGCCGCTGAGGGTCAGACCGTCGGCGCTGACCGTGATGTCGCCCAGCAGGCTTTGCAACGGCGCGGTGCTATCGACCTTCACGCCGTAGCTGGCGGTGGCGCTGTTGACGCCGCCATCGACCACCCGCGCCTCGAACATGTAGCTGCCGTCTAGCGGCAGATTGGCGTCAAAGCTCCAATTGGCGCCGCTGATGTTGGCGCTGGGCACGGGTTGCCAGCCGCTGCCGTCGCCCAGGTTGATTTCCAACTGCTGGGCGCCGGTGAGCGGCGCGCTCAGGCTGCCGCCGATGACCAGCGCGCCGGTGTCGCTGATGACGTAGGGCGGGTCAACGTCGTCAACGATTACCGGGACGAAGCCGTCGCCCGGCGTGATGCCCATGTTCTGTACCACGGGCAGCACGCCCGCCGCGGATACGGTGACGGTGTGGCCGAGCAGGCTTGGGCTGACGGCGGCGTGGCCGAGCGCATCGGTGATGCTCAGGTCCACCGTATGGGGCGCGCCCGGACTCCAGGCTTCAGGCAGTGTGTAGCTCCAGGTGCCGTCGGCGTTGACCCGCGCGGCGCTGACCGGCTGCGGCGGGTCGCCGTCGATGCTGATGCGCAATGTCTCGATTGATGCGTCCTGGAAGCCGGTCGCCAAGGCGCCGCTCAAGACGCCGCTCAAGGTCGTGCCGTCGGCGCTGACCGTGATGCCGCCCAGCAGGGTGTGCTGCGGCGCCTGGGTATCCACGGTGACGGGCTGGTCTGCCGACACGATGCCAGCGGTGTTACCGTCGAAGACCCGTGCCTGCACCTGGTGCGCACCTTCGGCCAGCGGGTTGGCCGCGCTGTCGAAGCTCCAGCCCGTGCCGGTGATGTTGTCGCTGGGCACGTCTTGCCAGTTGGCGCCGTCAAAGCTGATTTGCAGCCGCTGGCCGCTGCCCAGCGGCTGGGTCAGGCTGCCGCTGAAGGTGAGCGCGCCGGTGTCGGCGGCGTAGGTATTGGTGGCGCTGATGAAGCTGCCGATATGACTGTCGTCGTCCGGCGCGATGATGGTGATCGCGGCCGTGGGCAGGCCGCTAGCGGTGGAGACGCTGACTTGCCCCGACAGTTCGGTCTGGTTGCCGGCCAAGTCGGTGAGGGTCAGTGTTACCGCGTGGGTAGCGCCCACGCTCAGGGCTTGAACAGCAGGCAGGGTGTAGGCCCAGTTGGCGCCGGTGATCGACAGTTGGCCGGAAGAGTCGCCATTGACGCTGCCGGTCATGGTCTCGGCCGACGGCCCACCCTGGCCGCCGCTGGCCAGCGCGCTGCTCAGCACGCCGCTGACGACAGTGCCGTCGGAGCTGGCCTGGATGTTGCTGACCAACGTCTCCTGCGGCTGCTGAGTGTCCAGCGTGAAGGTAAAGGCCGCCGATGCCGGCGAGGCATTGTTGTTGGCGTCAACCTGGCGTACCTGTACTTCGTTGACGCCATCGCTTGGGTTATAGACCGTTGTCCATCCCCCGCCGTTGATGGAATATTCCAGCGTGTTGGGCGCAACGACGCCGTTGATAGCAAGCTCACCGTTGCTGGTGATCCGGTCGCCGTCGTCGGCGCCGGTGTCGTCTTCCAGTCCATCGATCTCAGGCGCGTCGTCGGCGTCGCTGTCGGCATCGGTCTCTGAGTCGCTGTCCGAGTCGGAATCGCTGTCTGAGTCACTGTCCGAATCAGCGTCCGAGTCAGTGTCGCTGTCTGAGTCGCTATCGGAGTCCGAATCAGAATCTGAGTCGCTGTCCGAGTCGGCGTCGCTGTCTGAGTCCGCGTCACTGTCCGAATCGGCATCCGAATCACTGTCGTCAAGGAGCGTAAACGCCAGTGCCGCCGAAGGCGCAGAAACGTTGCCCGCCACATCGGTTTGCCGCACCTGCACGCTGTTGGAACCATTGGCCGCCGTGAAGCTCGTGCTCCAACTCGCGCCGCCGTCGATTGAATACTCCACCGTCGCGCCGGCCTCGACCCCGCTGACCTTCAGCCGGCCGTCGCTGGTGATGCCGTCGCTCGTGGCGCCGGTATCTTGTTCCAGCGTTACCACCGGCGCGGCCGGCGGCTTCCTGTCCAGCGTGAAACTCAACGCCGCCGAAGACGCCGAGAGATTGCCCGCGGCGTCGATCTGCCGCACCTGCACCGTGTTGGCGCCCTCGGCCGTCCAAAGTCTGCTGGCCCAGGTAACGCCGCCGTTGGTGGAGTATTGCACCCTGGCCGTGCTCTCGATCCCGTTCAACGCCAGCGTGCCATCGCGGGTAATCAGGTCGTGGCTGTTGACGCCCGTGTCGTTCACCAGCGAGATAGTCGGCGCATTGGGCGGCGTCGTGTCCCTGAAGCGTTCAAACTCCCACAGCCAATTGCGGTGGTCGAATAGCAACTCTATGAACCTCACAAGCGAGCTAACGTTAATCATCAATGGTGCCTCATTTGTGTGGGTGGGTGGGTTTAGGGCTGCAATTTCTGCTTGGTCACACGCTTTCCTGCCCGCTCAGGCTCAGCTTGAGCGCAACCTCTCGTCCAAGTTTCGAAAAGCCCAGGCCGACTGCCGTGAACACGCCCAACAACGAGAAAAATTCTGAGTCGCGGTCATTCACAAGTCACGACCGCCCGCATTCGCGGCCCGACTGCGAACCGTGGCGGGCAGGTTGCGAGTATCCCGCATTAAATAGCGGCAAACACCGTCAATTCGGAAACAATGTGTATCAATGCCGCTCTCGCGGGAATGACGAAACTCATAGGTCTGTGCGCTTAAGTGAGCAGCATTGGGACTATTGAATGTCGTATAAATAGTCAGTTTGTGGGCGATGGAGCATCGAGTTCAACCAGCACGGCGCGAGCATTGTCGCGCACCTGCGCGGCCAAATCCTCGGCCAGGCGCAGGCGACGCAGCAGCCACGGGCTGACGTCCTGCAAAAACGGATCGGGCAGCATTTCGGGCCGAGCGTCGCGCTCATCCGGTTTGTCTTCTTCGGTGTCAGACACGGCCTGAGCGGCAACGGGCGGCGCATCGGGCGCGGTGCTGGGCAGGGGTGTCAGCGCGGCCTCAATGCGAGAAGCCGATTGTTGCAGCGGCGCGGCGATCAAATTCGCCCGCAACTGCTCCGGCCGCAGCAGCAGCAGGGATTTGACGGCGCTCAACTGCGCCAGCAACTGGTAGCTGCGGCCTTGCAGCAACTCCAGCAGCGGCACGGGCGGGCGCACGGCGCGCGGTTCGGCCAGCGAGCGCTGGGTGGCCAGCACCAGTTCTGAGAGCGCGTCGTACGCTTCGCGCCGCGCCAGCCGCCAGGCTGAGTCGGCCTGGGTGTCGATTTCGCTCAACGTGGCCAGGCCAAGCGACAGGCGCGCGTGCCGGCCCAGCGCCTTCAGGGTACGCCGTATCAGCCGGGCCAATTGGCCACGTTCCCACGACGGCAGCACGTAGGCAAAACCCCAAGCGATGGCCGCGCCCAGCAGCGTATCGCCGACGCGCTCGAACAGGGCAAAGGTTGGACTGCCATCAGCGCCCAACATGTGCGCTTGCAACAACCCCATGACCGCCGCGGCGATGGCGGTGACCAGATACCGCTGCGCCGCGAAAGCGTGCGCCACACCCTGCGCCACGGTCATGATGAGCAGCAACACCCAGGCCGGCGGAATCAACGCCAACAGACCCGTGGCCAGCAGACTGCCCACCAGCGCGCCGGCCACGCGCTGGTTGCGCCGTTCCAGCGTCTGCGCCAGGCTGCCGCGCAGAACGACGATGATGGTCAGCAGCACCCAGTAGTCGTGCGCCCCCCAAGGCAGCACGGAGGCAATGACGTAGCCCACGCCCAGCGCTAGCGCGGCGCGCACCGCGTGCCGCAACGCCGGCTGCCGCCAGTGCCAGAGGCCGAAAAACGGTTGCAGCGACCAGACGGTCGGGCTGACGAACAGCCGCCAGTTGTTGCGCACCAGGTTTAAATCAGGCGCGGCCTCACCGCGCGCTAGCGCGCCCAGTTGTTGCAACGCGCCGTTCTGGTGTGTGGCGCGAAAAGCGACGCCGCGCAGCAAGCGCGCGGCCAGGGCGCGTTCATCCGCACCGGCATCGTCGGCGGCAACCTGAGCGGCCAGCCCCGCCAAACGGTGGGCCTGATCGACCGGCGGCTCGGGTTGACGGCCAATCAGTAGAGTGTCGGCGATGCGCGCCAAGTCGCCCGCCATCGCGCGGTACACGCTAGCCAAGGCAGCCAGCGCCGCCGCGTGCCCAGGATGGTGACGCACCCGATCAACATCCAACTCGCCCGCGATCAGGTAGTCACGCATCTCCAGCGCCACCCCCAACATGCCCGCCAGACGCTGACGGCGCGGCGTGCGGGGTGACTCCAGCACCACATCGCGCGCAGCCTGCAATTGCGTCGCCAAGGCGGCGTGACGGTTCAGCAACTCGGACACGTCGCCGGCTGCCGGCTGGCTGTCCGACGTGGCATCGGGCGCAATGCGCCGGGCATGCGCCAGCATCAGCGCCGCCAACGCCAGCAGCAATTCGGCCGTGCGCTGGGTGCGATAGCGGCCATTGAGCAGCAGGTTCGCCAACACGGCGTACAGCGCGTACAACAAACTACCCAGCCCGCAATAGGCGGTGCGCAGCAGCGCCTCGTGCGTATCCTGCGGCGGCGGCGTGGACATGCCAAAGACCACCGTCAACATCACCCCGATAGCCACCGGCGCACCACGCTTGCCCCACGCCATGCCGAGAAAAGACACGAAAGTCGCCGCCACCAGAAAAATCCCCAACGCCACCGGCTGCCCGCGCAAGCCTTGCATGGCCACAAGCAACGGCAAGCCGATCAGCGGCGAA
This sequence comes from Burkholderiaceae bacterium, assembly GCA_031277295.1. Taxonomy (GTDB): domain Bacteria; phylum Pseudomonadota; class Gammaproteobacteria; order Burkholderiales; family Burkholderiaceae_C; genus Ottowia. Next base: position 6,092 of record JAITMV010000252.1, read on the forward strand.
GCGATAAGGTAAGCCAGCTTGCCGCGCCGGGGGCTAACCAGATCGGGCGCCAACGTAGCGATCACGCCCACCGTAGCCATAGCCCCGGCAGCGGGGCCGAACGCCGCGCGCACGACGCTCGACACCAGCAACATCCCCATCGCGCACGACACCCCGTTGAGCACATAGCTGCTCAACAGAATGCGCAGCGTGCGTTGTCGGCGCAAGCCGCGCAGCCAGCCCGCAAGAGCGATGCCGTTCATGATGTGCGCACGCCTTTCGGTGCGTCGGGAAGGGATTGACAAGCAGACAGCATGGCGCGGATGAACGAAGCGCGGCGGAACTCAGACGGCGGCAGAAAGCAGCATTTTCACACGCTGACCCTTCTATCATCCACCCCATGAACAAGGCTTTCACCCGTGAGCGCGACGACGCCGAAGATGACGAAAGCAGCGCCGCCGTCCCGCCGCTGCCCGCTGGCGCGGGCGGCAAGAACTACATCACCCCGCAAGGCTACGCGCGGCTGCGCGCCGAGTTGCTGGCGCTGATGGACAACGAGCGCCCCCAGGTGGTAGAAGCAGTGCATTGGGCCGCAAAAAACGGCGACCGCAGCGAAAACGGAGATTATCTGTACGGCAAAAAGCGCCTGCGCGAAATCGACCGCCGCATCCGCTTTCTAACCCGGCGGCTGGAGATTGCCGAAGTCACCGACCCCAGCGCGCACCACGGCGGCGACCAAGTATTTTTCGGCGCCAGCGTGACCTATGCCGACGAGGACGGACGGGAGCACACCGTCACCATCAAGGGCATCGACGAGGCCGAAAGCAGCCAAGGCGAAGTCAGTTGGATCAGCCCCATTGCCCGCGCCTTGCTGCGCGCGCGCGTGGGCGACGTGCTGCCGCTGGCCACTCCCGCCGGCCCGCGCGAAATCGAAGTGCTGGAGGTGAGGTACCCCGCATCGGGTACGGGATAGTTCCGGCGGCGGAACTTTTCATTCACCGTTTGTACCGCTGCCGCTACTTGAAGATTTACGGCGGCGGCGGCGCTTCTTGGCCGGGACGGTTTCGATGGCATCGGGCGGCGCGGCCTCGGCATGGCTTGATGCCGGCTGATCCGCCGCCTTCGGCGCGCGTGACACGCGCGGGGCTGGTTTCTTGGCCCGCTGCTGCTCGGCGCGCCAATGTTCAACCATGCTTTCACGCGCGCCATCGTCGGCCAGACTGAACTGCTGCCACCAGTCGGCCAGTTCTTCGCTGACTTCGCCTATGTCGGCGCGCAGACGCAAAAAGTCGAAGCCGGCGCGAAAGCGCGGCTGGCCGGCCAGGCTGAACGGCGACGATCCGGTGCGCCTGTCAAAGCGCGGCTGCATCATCCAGATTTCGCGCATATCGGCGCCCAGCTTGCCGCGCCCGGAAACGTCGCCGATACGGGCGTCAAACACCTCGTCCACCGCCGATTGCAAGGCCGGAAACGGATGTTCGCGCCGCGCCAACCGCGCCTGCCAGCCGGCATACACGTCCTGCCACAGCACGCAGGCCAGCAGAAACGAAGGAGCGACCGGCTTGTCCTCGGCCACGCGGCGGTCGGTGTCTTGCAGGGCGGCCTTGACGAACGGCTGTTCGGCGCGTTCCACTACCAGATCGAGCAGCGGGTAGATGCCGCGCGCCAGCCCCAGTTTGCGCAACTGCTCGATGCTGGCCAGCGCGTGGCCGGTTTGCAGCAGCTTGAGCATTTCGTCGAACAGTCGGCTTTGCGGCACCTCGGCCAGCAGCGCCTTGGCCTCGGCCAGCGGGCGGGCGGTCTTGGCGTCGAGCTTGAAGCCGACGCCGGCCAGCTTGGCCGCGAAGCGCACCGCGCGAATCACGCGCACCGGGTCTTCGCGGTAGCGCGCGGCGGCGTCGCCGATCATGCGCAGGCGTTTTTTCTGTGCGTCGCCAATGCCGCCGTGGTAGTCCACCACCACGCGCGTTTCGGGGTCGTAATACATGGCGTTGACGCTGAAATCGCGCCGCGCCGCGTCCTCATCCTGCGCGCCCCAGACGTTGTCACGCAGCACGCGCCCGCTGGCGTCCACGGCGTGTCTCATGCCGGCCAACTGGCCCTTGGCGGTGCGCTCGTTGCCGCTGACCTGCTCGGCCTCGGCGTTATCGACGTAGGCGCGAAAGGTGGAGACTTCGATCACCTCATGCTCGCGCCCGCGCCCGAACACCACGTGCACGATGCGAAAACGCCGCCCGATGATGAACGCGCGCCGAAACAACGCCTTGACCTGCTCCGGCGTGGCATTGGTAGCCACGTCGAAGTCCTTGGGTTTAAGCCCCAGCAACAAATCGCGCACCGCGCCGCCGACGATGTAGGCCTTGTAACCCGCTTCTTTCAGCGTGCGTACCACGTTGGCGGCGCGCTCGTCGACCAACGCCGGGTTGATGCCGTGACCATGCGGCCCTACCTCCACGCGCTTGCCGAAGCGCCCGCGCGCATTGCCGCTGGCTTTGCCGATGAGGCGACCAATCAGGTTTTTAATCATGGATGGTTTTCTTTGACCTAGAAACGGTAGTTGAACACGCCCGAGCAGGCCGTCATCGGGTGGGCTGGCAAGGGTGAGCGCTACGGCTCCAAGGGTGCTTAAGCAGCACCCTTGGACAGCGCGAACGGGCACAGCCTGCCGGCTATGCCGCGCCCTGCAAGGACGAGCAACGCCGCCAGCGCGCCCGAGGGCGACCTGATCGGGTGCGTAGCGCTCTGACCCAAGAGGTGAGAGTAATCGAAGCTGCCAAAATCAATGTTCATGCGGCTTTCCTGAAGGTAACAAGCGGTCAACTACCGTTTCTAGGTTAAATAAATCGAGCACCGGCCAACCGCGCTCGGCGGCGATGGCGCGCAACGTGTCATCGGGATTGGTCGCCACCGGATGTTGCGCCTGTTGCAACAGCGGCAAGTCGTGACGCGAGTCGGAATAGAAGGTGATTTCCGCGTCGCCCCAACCTTGCCCATGCGCGGCCAGCCAGTCGGCCACGCGCGTCACCTTGCCCGCGCGAAACGAGGGTGTGCCGGCGATTTTGCCGGTAATCCAGCCGTCCGGCCCGCGCGCCAGTTCGACTGCGATCAGCTCATCTATCCCGAAGCGCGCGGCAATCGGCCGGGTAACGAATTCGTTGGTGGCGGTAACCACGATCAACCGATCTCCCGCGCGCCGGTGCCGCTCCACCAGCGCCAGTGCTTGTGGGGTGATGGCCGGCTCAATCACCTCGCGCATGAAGCGCGCGTGCGCCCGCGCCGCCGCCGCCCGGCCGTGCAAGCGCGCCGCCTCGGTGGCGAAGTACACGTACTCATGAATGTCCAGAGTGCCGGCCTGGTACTGGGCGTAAAAGGCATCGTTGCGACGCTTGAAGGCGCTCGCGTCGGTCCAGCCGATGCGGGTAGTGAACTCACCCCAGGCATGATCGGAGTCCAGCGGCAGCAAGGTATGGTCAAGGTCGAACAGGGCGAGGTTCATGTGTGCGTTGCGCGTTCCCGCGCGGCCTGTATGTCCTCAAGGATGCTGTCCAGCGTGGCGAGCGTTTCGAGCGGCACGAAGCCCGCGCCAAGACCCTGCCGCTTTTTGGCCGGCACTCCCACACGCTGCGCATAGCGCTTGTCCTTGCGTTTGATGATGACCGTCTCCAAGTCCGCCAGATCCAGCATCCTGGCCAGGTTTTCGCGAAACTCGCTGACGTTGTAGGCACGCATGGTCAATCATTTTCCAGCATCGACTTGATCAACGGAATGGTGATCGCCCGCTGCGTGCGCAGCGCGTAGCGGTCGAGTTGCTCCAACAGCCGCATCAGGCTGCCCAGATCGCGCGCAAAACGCGCCAGCACATAGCTCATCACCTCGTCGGACAAAAACACGCCGCGCGCGTCGGCGGCCTGGCGCAGCACGGCGCGTAACTCGGACTCGGGCAGCGTATGCAACTCGAACACGTGGCCCCAGCCCAGCCGGGTACGCAAATCTTCGCGCAGCGGCAAGTCGGCGGGCGGCAAAGCGCCCGCGGCCAGCACGGCGCGCGAGCGGCCATTGGCGGCAGGCACGGCGGCGTGCACGAACCAGTTGAACGCGGTATGTTGCGCTTGCGAGCCGTACAAATGCACGTCGTCCATCAGCACCGCGTCCCAGGACTCGTCGAACGGCGCGCCGGGCGACGCGGTGGCGTCCAGCCAGCCGAGCGCCGCGCCCTGCTCTAGCAGCGCCTGCCGCGCGGCACGCAGCAAATGGGTTTTACCAGTGCCGGGCGGCCCCCACAGGTAGATCGGCACCGGCGAGCGCGCCGCGCCCTGCGTCCACAGGCGCAAGTGCTGCACCGCCTGCGCGTTACCGCCGGTCAAAAAGCCGGCCAGCGTCGGCTCCGGCACGAGGCCGATGTCGAGCGCCAATTGTTTCATCGGATGGCTGACGCGAGTGGAAAACGGGACATGAAAGCCTGAAGGCCGCGCTGCATGGGGCTGTGCCTGGATTTCAGCCTCCGGCGCAGCGCCTAGAATTGAAACCCTGATTTTAAGCGTCACCCCAATGATCACCCCCTCCTCCGCGCTACCTCTAAGCTACAAAGACGCTGGCGTCGACATCGCCGCTGGCGACGCGCTGGTTGAACGCATCAAACCCCTCGTCAAAAAAACCCTGCGTGAAGGCGTGCTCGGCGGCATCGGCGGCTTTGGCGCGCTGTTCGAGGTGCCCAAGCGCTACCGCGAGCCGGTACTGGTCAGCGGCACCGATGGCGTAGGCACCAAGCTGAAGTTGGCGTTTGAATGGAATATGCACGACACAGTCGGTATCGACCTGGTGGCCATGAGCGCCAACGACGTGCTGGTGCAGGGCGCCGAGCCGCTGTTTTTTCTGGACTACTTCGCCTGCGGCAAACTCGACGTGGACACCGCCGCCGCCGTGGTGGGCGGCATTGCCGAAGGCTGCGCGCTGGCCGGCTGCGCGCTGATCGGCGGCGAGACGGCCGAGATGCCCGGCATGTACCCGGCGGGTGAATACGACCTGGCGGGTTTTTGCGTCGGCGCGGTGGAAAAATCCGCCATCCTCACCGGCCAGTCGGTGCAGGCCGGCGATGTGGTGCTAGGCCTGGCCTCCAGCGGTCTGCACAGCAACGGCTTCAGTCTGGTGCGCAAATGCATCGAGCGCGCCGCCGGCAAGCTGCCCACCGCGCTGGATGGCCAGCCATTCCGTCAAGCGGTAATGGCGCCGACGCGCATCTACGTCAAAAGCGTGCTGCCCGCGCTGCGTAAATACCCCATCAGGGCGCTGGCGCACATCACCGGCGGCGGTCTGCTGGAAAACATTCCGCGCGTACTGCCGCCCGCGCTGGCCGCGCGCCTGGCCAAGGGCAGTTGGCCGCAAAGCGAGTTGTACGCCTGGTTGCAACGCACCGCCGGCATCGGCGACGCGGAAATGAACCGCACTTTCAACTGTGGCATCGGCATGGTGGCAGTAATCGCCGCCGACGCGGCACAAGCCTGCGCTCATGATCTGCGCGCAGCGGGCGAACAGGTACACGAAATCGGCCGCATCGCCACGCGCGACGATGGCGAGGCCGTCGTAGTGAAGTGACAAATGACGAAATAACGCCGGCTGCGCCGCCATGACTTGTCACGTGCCGAAGGCGCGTCATTGAAGAAATGGACACCCTGCCCGACCCCCGCCAGAAAACTGCCACGCTGGTCAGCTATACGCTGATCGCCGTCGCATTGCTGCTCATCATGTGGCAGCGCCTGCTGCCCGGCCTGCTGTGCGTGTGCGTGGGTTTTTTGGCCACACGCTGGTTCAGTCCGCGCCTGGGGGCGCTGGTGCGCGCCAAAGACGGCGCGGCACCCACCCTGGCCGCCACCCTGGTCGCGCTGCTGCCGCTGATACTGGTGGCCGTCGCTCTGCCACGCACACGCGGCGTCATCCTGGACGCGCCATCGCAATACCGTGAACTGCTCGGCTTCATGGCCAGCACGGTGCTGGAGCTGCGCAACAAGCTACCGCCCGACATCGCCGCCATGCTTCCCGAAGGCGCCGAAGGCTTGCAGCGCACGCTGGCCACCTACCTGGCCAGCAAAGCCGGCACCCTGGCCGTCAAAGGCCGCGCCTGGCTCACCGGTCTGTTGTTTGCCTACGTCGGCCTGCTGATCGGCGCGCTGGCAGCAACCCGCCCCAAAGTCCAGAACCTGAAACCGCTCGCCGCCGCGCTGCACCTGCGTCTGAACCGCTTCGGCGAAACCTTTGGCCAGATCGTGGTGGCACAGTTTTGGATTGCCTTGTTCAACACCTGCCTGACCGCCGCGTTTCTGCTGGTCGTACTGCCGCTGTGGGACACCCGTCTGCCCTACACCATGGCGCTGATTCTGTTGACCTTCACCGCCGGGCTGATCCCAATCGTCGGCAACCTCATCTGCAACGGCGTGCTGACGCTGGTCGGCTTATCTGTGTCACCCCTGGTAGCGCTAGCCTGCCTGATATTTCTGATCGCCATCCACAAGGCCGAATACTTCATTAACGCCAAGGTCATCGGCCACCGCACCCACATGGGCGTGTGGGAATTATTGGCCGCCATGTTCGTCATGGAAGCCGTCTTCGGCCCCGCCGGCTTAGTCGCCGCACCGCTGTATTACGCTTACGCCAAAAAAGAGTTGCAAGCGTCGGGGTGGGTGTGAATGTCCAGCCCGCCCGCCGCCTCGCCGTTCGCCCAGTTGCCGCCCGGTCCCTGTTACGCCGTCATCTTCTCGTCCCAACACAGCCAGGACTTGACCGGCTACGCCAAAACCGCTGACCGCATGATCGAACTGGCCCGCCAGCAGCCCGGCTTTCTGGGCGTGGAAAGCGCGCGCGGCGCCGACGGCTTTGGCATCACCGTGTCGTATTGGCGCAGCGAAGCCGACATCGCCGCCTGGCGTGACCACGCCGAACACGCGCTGGCGCGCCAGCAGGGACGCCAGCGCTGGTATGCCGCGTTCGAGCTGCGGGTGGCGCGCCTCGAACGCGCCCATGGCGCCGGCCCGCAACAAGATCTTGAACCTGCAAACAGTTAACGTCAATGATGCCGTCCCCGGTGATGACGTACATACCGGCTGCCATGCCCCCAGTGGCCGCGATAGTAGCCACCGTGACCATAACCATAGCTGTAGGGCACGGCAGCGCCGACCACGAGAGGGGGCGGGACAAGCATCACCGGCGGTCTGTACACCACGGGCATCGGCGCGGGCGGCGCGACGACGGCAACGCGCGGCGGCAAGGGTTTGGCGCGATGAGCGACCGCGCGAGCCTTCTTTTTCGGCAACGCCTGGCGCTTGGGCTGGGGCGGCGGAGAGTCACAGGTTTGCGGTGACGGCGCGGCCGCAATAACCTCGGCAGACGCGACCGAGGCGGCAGGCTGGGGCGGCTCGACCGTGACGGCATCGAGCGACGATGCCTGCAAAGGCGAGGTGAGCGCGACGACATCGGCCGGCGCAGTGCGCTGCTTGGAGCGCGCTTGCGTCCAAGCCCATGACGCTCCTATGCCGCAGGCAAACGACACTGCCACGGCTACAACCACAATGGCGGGAATTTTCTGAATAGGCATGGCGGGTATCTCCAAAGAAACATCACACCAACCCGGTCATATCCGAACGGAATGAAGCTGATCGATTCAGCGTCGGCATTTGTCTTTGCCGTCCTGGGCAAAGCGACACGGCTTCATGTTTTGACATTTTCAGGCTGGTGAACCGGAATTCAGCGCTGTGCTCACACTCTTTCTCAAGGCGTGAACACTTGCAGCACGACGCCCGCCGGATTGATCAGCAGGAACTGTGCGCCATATTGCACCCAATAATGGTTGTGGCGGGGACGCGGCAAGCGGTAGCGCTGCCAGTTATCGACGCGATAGTTATAGCCACGGTAAGCTGATGGCAATGGGCGGCCGACAGTTATGGACGGCGGCGGCGGGCGATGCATCGGCCGAACCATCGGTGGACGATGATCTGAGCGGACTGTCGGCGGATGGTGATCGCGTCGTCCCGGACCAGGTTGCGCCTGCGCAACCGCGCCGGCCAGCAAGCCTGCCGCCAACAAGGCGGCGCCGACGGAAATTTTCTGCATCTTCATGGCTTTCTCCATATCAAACGGGGGATTCGAGGACGGATGCCCTCTCGCCTGAGTAACGTCCACGTTCACGCCACCGATGACAGACGGCGTGTTGCTCGCAAGTAAAGAAAAACGCGGTCTAGCCGGCAACGACGCGCACCCGAAACCGCGCATACTTCACCCCTCATCAACTCTACCGCACTCTCAATGACGTGGTTTGAAATCCAGCAAAAATACCTGGTCCGGTTCTGGACGCCGCTGCCGGCCATCGTCGCGGCGGGAGTGCTGTCGGCGTTGTACTTCGGTCTGACGGGAACCTTCTGGGCCGTGACGGGCGAATTTACCCGCTGGGGCGGCGCGGCGCTGCAAGCAGCCGGCCTGCACCCCGAGGAGTGGGGTTACTTCAAGATCATCGGGCTGGACGGCTCGCCCTTTGAGCGCATCGACGGCGTCATGGTGCTGGGCATGTTCGCTGGCAGCCTGGCCGCCGCGCTGTGGGCGGGCACCGTCAAGCTGCGCCTGCCCCGGCGCAAGCGCCGCATCGCCCAGGCTGTGATTGGCGGCATGATTGCCGGTTTTGGCGCGCGGCTGGCGATGGGTTGCAACCTGGCGGCGTTTTTTACCGGCATTCCGCAGTTCTCGTTGCACGCTTGGCTGTTTGCCTTGGCGACCGTGGTCGGCACGTATTTCGGCACGCAGGTGGCGCTGCTGCCATCGCTGCGCCCCGACGTGAAGCTGGTGCGCGCCGGCGCGGGCGTGGCGCCCGCCGCGCCGCGCTGGGACATGGCGCGCTGGCAATTCCGCTTAGGGATGGCCGTGTTTTGCGTCGCGGTGGCGGCATCGCTCCATCTGGCCTTGAACACGCTGAAGCTCGGACTGGCTGCTTTGTTCGGCCTGGCCTTCGGCCTGTTGATCGAGCGCGCGCAGATCTGCTTCACCTCGGCCTTCCGCGACATGTGGATCACCGGCCGCACGGCGGTAGCGCGCGCGCTGGTGCTGGGCATGGCGGCCAGCGTGATCGGCATCTTCAGCTACGTGCAACTGGGCGTCGATCCCAAAATCATGTGGGCCGGCCCCAATGCCATCATCGGCGGCGTGTTGTTCGGCTTCGGCATCGTGGTGGCCGGCGGTTGCGAAACCGGCTGGATGTACCGGTCGATGGAAGGTCAGGTGCATTACTGGTTCGTCGGTCTGGGCAATATCATTGGCGCGACCGTACTGGCCGCCTGGTGGGACCGTATCGGCCCGCCGCTGGCACTGAACTGGCCCAAGATCAATCTGCTGGCCGCCTTCGGCCCGCTGGGCGGCCTGATCGTCACCTATGCCGGCCTGCTAGCCTCATTTGGGTTGCTGCTGTGGTGGGAAAAGGCGTTCAGCGTCCGCCGCCTGCAAGCAACCCGTCATGCCGGATCAAAGCTCTCAATATGAACTCAACCATCCAAGCCCCCGACTTCCAGATCGACACCAGCGGCGAGCATTGCCCCTACCCGGTCATCGCCATGCTGGAGGCCATGCAAGAATTGCAAACTGGACAAGTGCTGGAGGTGCTGTCCGATTGTTCGCAGACTTACCACAACGTTCCCGCCAGCGCCGCTCAAGCGGGCTACCGCGTGCTGAAAATCGCGCAGGAGGGATCGACGTTGCGCTACTGGATACAACGGTAGCATGTTCGGCTTCTTTGAAAACCGCCTTGCGCCTTATCCAGAACCTGAACCGACCCTGCCGCCCAAGGACTTTGTCGCCTTTACCTGGCGCGTAACCGAGGGGCTGCGCGGCTGGGTGCTGGCGATGGCGGCGCTAACGGCCATCGTGTCGGTGTATGAGGTGCTGCTGTTCGCACTGCTCGGGAAGGTAGTCGATTGGCTGGCGGGCGTGCGGCCCGATCACCTATGGACCGACCGCGGCGCGCTGCTGGCTGCACTGGCGGCGGTGCCGGTGCTTTCCATCGCGGTAGTGGCGCTGCTGACCACCGTCCGGCATCAGGTGCTGGCGATCAATTTCCCGCTGCGGCTGCGCTGGAATTTTCACCGGTTGATGCTGGGACAGAGCATGGCTTTTTATGCCGACGAATTCGCTGGCCGCATCACCACCAAGATCATGCAAACCGCGCTGGCGGTGCGCGACATGATCTTTACCGTCGCCGACGTCATCGTCTACATTAGCGTTCACTTGGTCACTGTCTTGCTGCTGGCCGCCGGCTTTGACGGCTGGCTGGTGCTGCCGTTTGCCACGTGGACGCTGGCCTACGGTTTGGCGGGCGGGTATTTTGTGCCGCGCCTGGCGCGCATCAGCCGCGCGCAGGCCGACGCGCGCAGCGTGATGACCGGCCGCATCACCGACGCCTACGCCAACATTGCCACCGTCAAGCTGTTCGCGCACACGCGGCGCGAAGCGGTCTATGCCCGCGCGGCGATGGAGGACTTCAAGCTCACCGGCTACGCGCAGATGCGGCTGGTCAGCCAGTTCGAGATCGTCAACCACGCGCTGATGGTGGCGCTGATCCTGTCGTCCTGCGGCGGCGCGCTGTGGCTGTGGTCGCGCGGCCAGGTGGGTATCGGCGCGGTGGCCGCCGTCACCGCATTGGCGTTGCGCCTGTCGATCATGGGCGGGTGGGTGATGTGGCAGACCAGCAGCTTGTTCGAAAACGTCGGCACGGTGCAAGACGGCATCAACACGCTGACCCGTCCGCGCGCGGTGGTCGATGCGCCCGACGCCAAGGCACTGGCCGTGACGCGCGGCGAGGTGCGGTTCGAGGACGTGTCGTTCAGCTACCGCAAACCCGCCGATTCAGCCGCGGCGGGCTGGATGATCGAGCATCTCACGCTGGCCATCCGGCCTGGCGAAAAAATCGGTCTGGTGGGCCGCTCTGGAGCCGGCAAATCGACGCTGGTGAACCTGCTGCTGCGCTTTCATGACGTGCGGGACGGACGCATCTTGATCGATGGACAGGACATTAGCCGCGTTACCCAGGACAGCTTGCGCCAGGCCTTCGGTGTGGTGACGCAGGACACCTCGCTGCTGCACCGCTCGATGCGCGACAACATCCTGTACGGACAGCCTGGAGCGGGCGATGACCGCATGATCGCCGCCGCCAAGCAAGCGCGGGCGCACGACTTCATCGGTGAGTTGACCGACCCCAAGGGGCGGCGCGGCTACGACGCGCACGTGGGTGAGCGCGGCGTCAAGCTCTCGGGTGGCCAGCGCCAGCGAGTGGCGATTGCGCGCGTGATGCTCAAGGACGCGCCGATCCTGATCCTGGACGAGGCCACCAGCGCGCTCGACTCCGAGGTCGAAGCCGCTATCCAGGACAGCCTGCACGCCCTGATGCAGGGCAAGACGGTCATTGCCATCGCGCACCGCCTGTCCACCATCGCCATGCTGGATCGGCTGATCGTTCTGGACGCCGGACGTATCGCCGAACAAGGCACGCACGCCGAACTGCTGGCGCAAGGCGGACTGTACGCGCGCTTATGGGCGCGGCAAAGCGGTGGCTTTTTGGGCCAGCCTTGAACCTAGATTTCCCATTTAACGCCTCTCCAAATGGAAACCAATTGCGTAGCCTATTGATTTTTAAGAAATTTTTCAGATATACACCGTGAAGCGCTCGTCATCCCATCCCGACCCAACCCACCCCTTGCAGGCCAGGCGCCCAACCCAATCGCTCGCGGCTGTTGCTCCCTCCCCTTCAAGGGGAGGGCTGGGGTGGAGCTGGGGTGGCGGCCATTGCATTGCACGGGCCACGAACGAAAAGGCTCAGGCATTGTCTTCGGGGTGAATGGGAAATTTGGGTTGAATATCGAACCATGGGCACCGAAGCGCCGCCAGTCCAGCCGATGCAAAGCGCGGCATTTCCGATTGGCGTGCGAGCGCTCTGCGCGCTGATGATGATCGTGTTGGCCGGCTACGGCCTGCGACTGCTGCCCCGCTTGTTGCATGCGTCGTGGCCAGGCAGCGGCGTGGCGCTATTCGCCGTCGCTTTGCTGATCGTGCTATGGATCGGTTTTTGGATCCTGCGCAGCCGCACCCAGTTGGACGGCGATGATCTGCACCAGAGCTGGCTGTGGCCCAAGCACGTGCGCGCAGCCGACGTTGCCTCGGTCAAACTGGTGGACATGCCCGGCCTGCGCCAAATAGTCACGCCGCGCTTGCTGGTGCGCAGGCGCGGCGGCGGCATGACATGGTTTCACAGCGCAGATCCGCAACTGTTGCGGACCTTTTGCGCGCAGGTAGCTAAGGCGGATTTATTCAACGCGCCCAACCTTCCCTCGCTCCAGGCGAGGGAAGGCGCACGCATTACACGTCCGAGAAGAGGAAGTCGTCGAAGTTGAGGGTCGATGCAGTGACGTTGAGCAACACCGCCTGGTCATCGCCGAAGTGAATGACCGTGTTGGCACCATCCTGCTCCACGTTGTCGGTCTTCCATTGCGCAAAATTATTGCCGTTCACATTGGTGACGACGTAGGACAGGTCAATAGTGTCGTTGTCACCGGCGCTGTTGCCAAAATCCATGACCGTGTCGATGGCGGCGCCGGTTGGATCGTCATCGAACGTGAAGGTATCGTCGCCGGAAGCGCCAGCCCCGCCGGGAGCGCCGCCGTACAGCTTGTCATTGCCCAGACCGCCATTGAGCACATCGTTGCCC
>JAITMV010000257.1 GCA_031277295.1 Burkholderiaceae bacterium
GTGGTTGCCCTGTGTGCGCGACACCGGCCCTTGTCCAGTGGATACAAGGGCAACCACAAGGGTTGCCCCTACAGCGGTCGCGCTAAACGGGTCAAGTTTCATCTCAGGCTTGAGTTTCACTTCAGAAATGGCAGTTGAACGCGCCCGAGCAGACTGTCTAAAAACAGTATGATCCGACCGCGCTGCCGCATGGCAGTGGTAGCGCGGTCTTTGCTTATGCAGTCCCACTTGTTCATGCGCCGCCGGTTTGCGCAGCAACCGCAAGGCGGCGCTTAGGCGCCGAAATATCGAGCGATGTCCGCAACCTGTCGTTTCCCATTTCACCAGACGCCCAAGCAAAGTCGGCTTGCGCTCGATTCGCCAAGGACCGCGTCATGATCGGCGAGCTGGGTCAGTTGCTGCTGATTGTGTCGGTGGTCGCCGCCGCGGTGCAGGCCTGGAGCGGTCTGGCGCCCCAGGCGCGGCCACGGCTGGTGTTGTTGGCCGCGCTGTGGCAGATCGTCGGCGTGCTTGGCGCGATTGTGCTGCTGGCGCTGGCGTTCGTCAACTACGACTTTTCACTGCAATACGTGGCGCAAAACAGCCACACCACCTTGCCAGTGATTTACCGCATTGCGGCGGTGTGGGGCGGGCACGAGGGCTCGATGCTGCTGTGGCTGGCCGCGCTGGCGCTGTGGAGCTTGGCGGCGCTGCGCGGTCTGCGCCGGCGCGACGAAAACTTTGCGGTCACCACGTTGGGCGTGCTCGGTCTGGTGAGCCTGGGCGTGGGCGCGTTCGTGCTGTTTACCTCCAACCCGTTCGAGCGCCTGCTGCCCGCGCCTGCTGAAGGGCTGAGCCTGAACCCGCTGCTGCAAGACCCTGGCATGGCCGCGCACCCGCCACTGCTGTACCTGGGCTACGTCGGCACCGCGGTGCCGTTTGCCATGACGCTGGCGGCGCTGTGGCGCGGCGCGCCGGCTGAATGGGTGCGCTGGGTGCGGCCTTATACGGCGGTGGCGCTGATGTTTTTGTCGCTGGGCATCGCGCTCGGGTCGTGGTGGGCCTATTACGAACTGGGCTGGGGCGGCTGGTGGTTCTGGGACCCGGTGGAAAACGCCTCGTTCATGCCCTGGCTGGCGCTGGCGGCGCTGCTGCACGTGCAGGTGGCGCGCGATCTGAACGGGCGCTTTGCGTACTGGACGGCGGCGCTGGCAATCGGCGCCTTCGTGCTGTCGCTGCTCGGTACTTTTTTAGTGCGCTCAGGTGTGCTGGTTTCGGTACACGCTTTTGCCTCCGACCCGCGCCGCGGCGTCGTCATGCTGTTGTTGATCGCGTTGGCGCTACTGGGCAGCGTGGCGCTGATGGCCGCGCGCGGGCAGCGGCTGTTGCCTGCACGCGCGCCGCGGGCGCCAGCGCTGCTGTCGCGCGATACGGCGCTGGCGCTCAACAACCTGCTGCTGGTGGTGGCCTGTGGCTGCGTGCTGCTGGGCACGCTGTATCCGCTGCTGATGGACGCGCTGCAACTGGGCAAGCTCTCGGTCGGGCCGCCGTATTTCGACGCCGTCATGGCCCCCGTGCTGCTGCCGGCGCTGCTGCTGCTGATGGTGTCGATCTGGCTGCGCTGGGGGCGCGACGACGGGCGCGCGGTGTTGCGCCGGATGGCCCCCACGCTGGTGGCGCTGATCGTCGGCGTGGTGGCGCTGCCGCTGTGGCTGTCGCAAGCGTATGGCGCGGCGCATCCGCTGGTGGTGGTGGCGCTGCTGGGGGCGTTGGGCGTGGCGGTAAGTACCCTGCACTGGGCCGCGCAGCGCCTGCGCGATGGCGGTTGGGGCAGCCTGGGCGCGTCCGGTTGGGGCATGGTGGCCGCGCATCTGGGCGTGGCGATGTTCGTGGTTGGGGTGGCGATGGTCAAGGGCTACGGCATCGAGCACGACATCAGCATGACCCCCGGCGACACCCGTCCGTTGGGCGACTGCACGCTCGGCTTCGACGGTCTGAGCGAACGCCAAGGCCCCAATTACCAGGCACAGTCGGGCCACTTCAGCCTGCGCTGCGGCGCGCGCAAGCCGCTGGCGCTGGTGAGCGAAAAGCGCAGCTACGTCGGCTCGGGTATGCCGATGACCGAAAGCGCCATCGACTGGGGCTTTTGGCGCGACATCTACGTCGCCCTCAGCGCCCCGGTGGACGAAAAAGCCAAAATTTGGAGTATGCGGGTGCAGTACAAGCCTTTCATCCGCTGGGTCTGGCTTGGCGTGCTGCTGATGGCCGTGGGCGCGTTGAGCGCATCATTGGCGCGCCGCCTGCGCCGCGCGGCAGCGCAGACCGCGTCCGCTGTGCCCGCCGCGCCCGTTGTAGCGCCGGGCGCCGCCCTGCCTTTGGAGTCACCGGCATGAACATTCTGAGCTTGCTGCGTCGCCGCTGGGGCGTATCGCTGACGCTGCTGGCCGCGCTGGCCTTGCTGGGGCTGCTGGCCGTGGGCATGACGCGCGATCCGCGCGAGTTACCCTCGGTGCTGATCGGCAAACCCTGGCCCGACATGGCCTTGCCCCAATTGGGCAGCGCCGCCGCCGACGGCGAACCCATCGGCTTGGCGCAACTGCGCGGCAAGGCGCGGCTGGTCAACGTCTGGGCGTCCTGGTGCGCGGTTTGTGTCGACGAGCAACCGACCATGCTGGCGTTGAGCAAAACCCTGCGCGAGCAAGGCCGCGCCGACCAGTTGATCGGCCTGAACTACAAGGACAAACTCACCGACGCCACTGCCTGGCTGCAACGCTACGGCAACCCATTCGCCACCACGCTGGTCGACGCCGACGGGCGCATGGGTATCGAGCTGGGTGTCTATGGCGCGCCGGAGACCTTCCTTATCGACGCGCAAGGCGTCATCGTCTGGAAGTGCGTGGGCGAACTCACGCCCGAAATGATCGCCAAGGAAGTGCTGCCGCGGCTGGGAGTCGGTTCATGAGCCGCTCCACGGCCTGGGCGCTGGCGATTGCGCTGCTGGCTCCACTGGCCTGGGGCGCCGGGCCGCAACCCGTCGATCCCGAGCGCCTGTACCGCCTGACCAGCGAACTGCGCTGCCTGGTGTGCCAGAACGAGTCGCTGGCCGACTCCAGCGCGCCGCTGGCCATCGATCTGAAAAACGAAATCCGCGCCCGCATGGCCTCAGGCGAAAGCGACGCGCAAATCAAGCAATTTCTGATCGACCGCTACGGCAATTTCGTCATCTACCGCCCGCCCTTCAACAGCCATACGCTGCTGCTGTGGCTGGGGCCGCTGCTGCTGGTGATCGCCGGTATCCTGGCGGTGTGGCGCAGTATGCGCGCCCATGCCAAGAGCGGTGCGGATGAGGCCGATGGCAACAAACCGGAGGAGTCCGCGTGATGAGTGGCGGCCTGTGGATTTTCGCCATTCTGGCGGTGGCGCTGGTGACGGTTTTCAGCGCCAGCCTGTATTGGGCGGGCGGGCGCGGCGGGAATGGCGCGCCGCGCGGCCAGTCTTGGTGGCTGGTGCTGGTGGTGCCGCTGGTGGTGGCGGGACTGTATGCCGCACGCGGTACGCCGCAAGCCCTCAATCCGCCGTCGGCGCACGGCACGCCGGGCATGCAGGATCCGAGTGTGATGGTGCAGCGCCTGGCCGAACGGCTGCAAGAACATCCGGAAGATTTGGATGGCTGGCTGATGCTGGGGCGTTCGTACATGGTGCTGGGCCGCTACTCCGAGGCGGCGGCGGCCTACGAGCGGGCGCAAAGCAAAGTGGTGCAGGACAGCGGCTTGCTGGTCACCTGGATCGAATTGCGCATCATGCTCAATGATCAGAAGTTCGATGCCCGCACGCTGGAACTGCTCGAGCGCGCGGCCACACTGGCGCCCGATAACGCGGAGGTGCTGCTGCTGCGCGCGCTGGCCGCTTTGGACCGCGGCGACCAGGCCGGCGCCGATGCGCTGGTGGGCAAGCTGCACGACCGTTTCCCGCCCGGCACCGCCGAGCGTCAGAGTTTGGATGCGGCGCTTCAAGCCTGGAAGACGCGGGATGCCTTAGTCCAGCCGGGAACCTTGAATTCACCCGCTGCGCCGGCCGGCCAGGCTTCCAATATGCCCGACCCGGACACGATGGTGCAGCGCTTGGCCGACCGCTTGAAAGAACACCCGGAAGACCTGGACGGCTGGTTGATGCTGGCGCGTTCGTATGC
>JAITMV010000272.1 GCA_031277295.1 Burkholderiaceae bacterium
CCCAAAGGGGGAGGGAGTTACAAACCAGCGCGTTTCGTTTCATGCGGCGCGGGTGGCGCGTAAACGTCATGGAAAACTGAAAAAGCCAACTCCGCGTGTGCCCTGGCACGGCTTGCTCCACAACCATTGGTCTTTATACGTTGCATCTGAGACAAGCTCCGGTTTCAAGCCCCGCCCCTTGCTGCGCTGAAAGAGGGATTCGCGCCAAACGCCAAATGCTAAACGGCATTCATGCAAACCAGTTTCCAGCGCGCCTAGTGTTAACGACGTAAATTAACGACCCATTAATTCCCGTTCGCGATAGTTGTGACATGCGTATTTTGTTGATTGAAGATGACCCGATGATCGGCGACGGTCTGCGTGCCGGGCTGGGGCAACTGGGTTTTACGGTGGATTGGTTTCAGGACGGCGCGACCGGCTTTGCCGCGCTGACCAGCGCGCCTTATGACGCCGTGGTGCTGGACTTGGGGCTACCCGTGCGCGACGGCTTGGACGTGCTGGCGCAATGGCGCGCGCAAGGGCGCGATGAACCGGTGTTGATCCTGACCGCGCGCGACACGCTGGACGACCGGCTGCAAGGACTGCACGGTGGCGCCGACGACTACCTGGGCAAGCCGTTCGCGCTGGCTGAGGTGGCCGCGCGCCTGCAAGCGCTGATCCGCCGCCGCCACGGTCGCGTGACGCCGCTGCTGTGCCACGGCGACATCGTGCTGGACCCGGCGGCGCGCTCCGTCACGCGCGCGGGCCAGCCGGTTGATCTGACCGCGCGCCAACTGGAGTTGCTGGAGTTGTTCATGAACGCCGCCGGTCGCGTGCTGCCGCGCGCGCTGATCGAAGAAAAGCTCTACGGCTGGACAGACGAGGTAGGCAGCAACACCATTGAGGTCTACATCCACCATCTGCGACGCAAGCTCGGCAATGGAGTGATTCGTACCCAGCGCGGCATCGGCTATGCGCTAGGCAGCGTCGATGACGCGACTCAAGACGAGGAGGATGCACCGTGATGGCGCGCATCCAAAGTCTGCGCGGACGCCTGATGCTGTGGCTGGCGCTGACGTTGACGGTGGTCTGGATACTGGCTTCGTTGCTGGCCTACGAAGCCACCAAGGAGGCGGTCAACACCTTGTTCGACAGCCAGCAGGGTTTGTTGGCCCGGCAACTGCTGGGCGCCCAGGAGCAGGGAATTCAAGCGCTGCTGCAAGCCCACCCCGACGTGCTGCCCTCGGCCAAAAACCTGCTGGACAAGGACGAGCGCGGCAACATCGACAGCGACGCGCTGGCCTTTGCCGTGTTCGACCGCGAAGGCCGTCGGCGCTGGAGCGACGGCGCCGACGGCCGCCGTCTGGTGTTCGTGCCGGGTGTGCGCGGTTTCGTCAACCAGGGCCGACCGCACAGCCGCCACCACAGCCGCCACGCTTGGCGCGTGCTGTTCATGGCATCACAGGACGGCGCCTCGATCATCGCCGTCGGGCAGGAAGTCGGTCACCGGCGCAAGGCCGTGCGCGTCATCGTGGCGACGCAACTGTGGCCTTGGCTGGCGGCGCTGGCGGCGGCGCTGGCGCTGATCTGGTGGGTGATCGGCGCGCAGACCAAACCGCTGCGAGGCGTGGCGCGCGAGCTGATGCAACGCGCTCCCGACGACGACACGCCCATTGCACCCGAGCGCGTCACGCTGGAAGTGCGGCCGGTGATAGAGGCGCTGAACGCGCTGCGCGCCCGTGCGCGGGCGTTGATCGCGCACACGCGCCGCTTCACCGCCGACGCCGCGCACGAGTTGCGCAGCCCGCTGGCCGCGCTGCGTGTGCAGGCCGAGGTGGCGCAACTGGCGGCGCAGGACCCGGTTGCGCGCCGACGCGCGCTGGCGCAACTGACCGGCGGCATCGACCGTGCCGCGCGGCTGGTCGAACAACTGCTTGCATTGTCGCGGCTGGACCCGATGGGCGCTCTGCCCGACTCCGAGCCGCTGGACTGGCCACGGCTGCTGCAAGACGCACTGCACGACGCACAGGCGCCCGCGCAGGCGCGCGGCATCACGCTGACGTTATGCGCCGACGCCAGCGCATCCGTGGCGCTGCCCGCGCGCGGCAACGCCACGCTGCTGACGCTGTTGTTGCGCAACCTGCTCGACAATGCGGTGCGCTACACCCCCACCGACGGCCATGTCACGCTGCGTTGCGGCGCCCACGGTCTGGCGGTCGAAGACGATGGTCCTGGTGTCGCCGCGCAATACCTGGATCGAATCCATGAGCGTTTTTTCCGCCCGCCCGGCCAGAGCCAGCCCGGCAGCGGCCTTGGGCTATCGATAGCCCTGCGCGTGGCCGAACTGCACGGCTTGCGCCTGACGCTGGAAAACCGCGCAGAAGGCGGCTTTCGCGCCGCCATGCGCATGGACGCGGCAGGCGCTGAACCCTTGCGCTCGACGCGCGGGGCGTAAACCCGACTGTTTTGATATACTATAGGACTGATAGTTTTTGAACTTTAGTCCAGGAGTCGTCATGAGCGACGTTGCCGCCGACATTCAGCCCCCCGTTTCAACGCCCGATCCGATCATCTTTACCGACAGCGCGGCAGCCAAGGTAGCCGATCTGATCGCCGAAGAAGGCAACCCCGACCTGAAGCTGCGCGTGTTTGTGCAAGGAGGCGGATGCTCGGGTTTTCAGTACGGCTTCACGTTCGACGAAATCGCGGGTGAGGACGACACCACCATGACCAAAAACGGCGTATCCCTACTGATCGACGCCATGAGTTACCAGTACCTGGTCGGCGCCGAGATTGATTACAAAGAAGACTTGCAGGGCGCCCAATTCGTTATTCGCAACCCCAACGCCACCACGACCTGCGGTTGCGGCTCATCTTTCTCGGTGGCGGAATAAGAGCCTGTTCGTAGCTTTTTCGCAGTCAGCGCGTTTCGGCTTTGATCTCGGGCGCAAGGTTCAAAGCCCGGCGTTGCCCCGCACCCCTTCGACCAGCCAATCCATTTGCCGGATTTCATTGTCACTGAGCGCGGCACCGGCGGGGATGCGCACCTGGTTGCGGTTGTCGCGCACCGGAGTGGCGCCGGCCCGAAAAGGGGCGAGCGTGCCGGCGGCGATGTCCTTTTGCCGCGTCAGCACTTCGGCTTGTACCGTCCGCGGCACCTTGGGGCCGAAGGCTTCGATGCGCACCATGCCTGTCTTCACGCCGCCCCACACATCGCCGCTGCTCCAACTGCCGTCTAGCACCGCACGCACGCGGCGGGTGTAGTAGTCGCCCCACTGGTGGGTAACGGCGGCGATCTGGGCTTGCGGGGCGATAGCGCGTGCGTCGGCGTGGTAGGCCACCGCCAGCGCACCGCGCTCCTGGGCGGCGGTCATGACGGCGGCCGAGCCAGTGTGATAAACCAGCACGTCGGCGCCCTGGTCCAGCAGCGTCATGGCAGCCTCGCGCTCGCGCGGCGGATTGAACCATTCGTTCAACCAGATGACGCGCACCTCGGCTTCAGGGTTGACGCTGCGCATACCCAGGGTGAAGGCGTTGATGCCTTGCAGCACCTCGGGGATCGGAAAGCCCGCCACGTAGCCCGCGCGGTTGCTGCGCGTCATGCGACCGGCGGCGATGCCGGCCAAGTAGCGCCCTTCGTAATAGCGCGCGTTGGCGGTGGCGACATTGGGTGCTTGTTTGAGGCCCGAGATGGACTCGAATCTGGCTTGCGGAAACTCGCGCGCCACTTTCAGCGTGGACTCCATGTAGCCGAAGCTTGGGGTGAAGATGATCTGGCAGCCCTGGCGCGCCAGGTCGCGGATCACGCGCTCGGCGTCGGCGCCTTCGGGCACGTTTTCGACGTAGGTGGTTTGCGCCAGCCCGCCCAGCGCTTGTTCCACCGCGCGGCGTCCCCGGTCGTGCTGCCGGCTCCAGCCGGCATCGTTGACGGAAGAAACGTAAACCCAGGCGGCCTTGACGGGCGTATGCTGTTGTGCCGAAACGGGCAAGCTCAAACAAACGGCCGCGAGCGCGGCGATGAGGTTTTTATACATGGTGTTCCTCTACATGGTTGCCAAGCTCCTGACTGGTTCCAATTACGCCTAGTACTCCGTTCCACCAAAACCTTTACATGAAATCGCGTCTTTGTCCGTCATGCTGCGTTGCAAATCCTCGCAATACCACTCGGTATTGCTCCGGTTTGCGCCTTGCCTGACGAAC
>JAITMV010000016.1 GCA_031277295.1 Burkholderiaceae bacterium
CATGGCGGCACTGGCACTGCTCGCTCTAGGCACCGTAATATTGCACCGTGACGCGCTGTGGACGCGCGGCTTGGCCGGCCTCAATCCGGCGCCCATGCAGTTGCAGCAGTTGGACGCCGAATTGCGCCTTGACGTCGGCGCCCCCGACTTGCAGCAAATGATCGTCGCCTCGGCCGCCACCCAGCAACAGGCAATCGCCCTGGCCGAACAGATCGAGGCACGCCTAGAGCCATTGCTGGAGCACGGCCAGATCGCCCGCCTGGACAGCCCGGCGCATTTTCTGCCCAGCGCGGCCACCCAGCAGGCGCGCCGCGATGCCCTGCCCGCGACCGATGTCTTGCGAGCGCGCTTGACCGAAGCCGTGCAAGGCTTGCCGCTGAAGGCCGAACGGCTGGCGCCCTTCGTGCAAGACGTGGAACAGGCACGCACGGCGCCACTGTTGACGGCGGCAACGCTGCAAGGCACGAGTTTTGCCTTTGCCGCGCAGACATTGCTGTTGCCGCGCGCGCATGGCTGGTCGGCGCTGATGCCGCTGCAATTGGAGCAGGCATCCCGTGCCGCCGTCGTGACCGCCATCGAGCAGGCGCTGGCCGCTGACCCCGCCCTGAGCGGGCCAGACGTGTTCTATCTCGACTTGGAGCAGCAAACCACCCACATGTTCGGCCAGTACTTGCGCCAGGCACTGCTGTTGGCCGGTTTCGGCGTGCTGTCGATTGTGTTGCTGCTCGCTTTGGCTTTGCGCCGCTTGGGAGCCGTGATGCGCGTCATCGCTCCGCTAGCCGGCGCTGTGTTGCTGGTCATGGCGGCCAACGTGTGGCTCAATGTGCCGATGACCTTGCTGCATCTGGTCGGGCTGCTGCTGATCGTGGCTGTGGGTTCCAACTACACACTGTTTTTCGCGCAAGGCATGAGGCAACGCGCCCAAGACGGTGCGCCAACAACCACGCACCAATTGGCGCTGGCTTCGCTGGCGCTGGCCAACCTGGCCACGATGCTGGGTTTTGGCATTCTGGCCTTCTCGCAGGTGCCCGTATTGCATGCGCTGGGCACCACCGTGGGGCCGGGCGCGCTGCTGGCTTTGTGGCTGTCGATGGCGTGGTCGGCGGATTCGCCCAGCACGCCATCGGCTGCAACGCAGAACGCTCACGCCTGAAAACCATGATCCCCTCTGGGAAGTGGGCGCATCCCTGGAAGACAAGCGTTTCCAAGCCGCAGCAAGGGACGCCAATGTCATAATTTCGCTTAAATGTCTACTTTTTCACATTCATGACACCCCAAACCATCGCAGTACCGACCGACATTTCCACCCAGCCTTTGTGCGACGTACTGGTCATTGGCGGCGGCCCCGCCGGCTCCACGGTCAGCACGCTGCTGGCGCGCCGGGGTCACGATGTGGTGCTGCTTGACAAGGATCAGCACCCCCGCTTTCACATCGGTGAATCGTTGCTGCCAGCCAATCTGCCGTTGTTTGACAAGTTGGGCGTCGGCGAGGAAATACGCGCAATCGGCATGGTCAAGCAGGCAGCGGAGTTCGAATCGCCCTGGCACGCGCACCGTCAGACCTTCTTGTTCAAAGACGCCTGGAACAAGAACATGCCGCACGCCTATCAGGTGCATCGCGCATCATTCGACCAAATTTTGCTGCGCAATGCTGCTCGCTCGGGCGTGCGCGTGTTCGAGACCTGCCGGCTGGAAACGCTCGACCTGGATGCCGACCCCGAGCGCGCCACAGCCGGCGCGCGGCACGAAACGCTGGGCGCGCTCAGCTTTCAGCCGCGCTTTGTCATCGACGCTTCGGGGCGCGATACCTTCTTGGCCAACCGTTTTCGCATCAAGCACAAAAACCCCAGGCACAGCAGCCTGTCGATCTACGGACACTTTTGCGGCGCCCAGCGCCACCCTGGGCAAGCTGAGGGTTACATCACCATCTTCTGGTTTGACCACGGCTGGTTCTGGTTCATTCCGCTGCAAAACGGCATCACCAGCGTGGGCATGGTGGCTTGGCCCTACTTCATGAAAACGCGTGGCGGGCGCAGCCTGGAACAGTTTTTGTTGGACGGCATTGCCGCCTGTCCCAAGCTGGCCGAACGTCTGGCCGGCGCGACGCTGGCGCGTGCGGTGGAAGCCACAGGCAACTTCTCCTACACCAGCGAACGCAATCACGGACGTAATTACGTCATGGTCGGCGACGCCTACGCCTTCATCGACCCAGTGTTTTCCTCCGGTGTATGGCTAGCAATGCAAGGTGCGGTGGCCGCCGCCGAGGCGGTGGATACCTGCTTGCGCAAGCCAGCGCAAAGCACGGCGGCGTTGCGCCGCTTCGACAAGGCCATGCGCCACGGGCCGCGCGAATTCTCCTGGTTGATCTACCGCATGACCAACCCGGTGATGCGCGACTTGCTGATGGCACCGCGCAACCCGCTGCGCGTGCGCGAGGCGGTGCTGTCGCTACTGGCGGGCGACATTTACGGACGCACGCCAATCTGGGCATCGCTGGCGGTATTCAAGCTGATCTACTACGTCTCCTCCGCGCTGCGACCCGGCACCTCACTGCGCGCCTGGCGGCAGCGCAAAATCAACATTCGTGCGGTAGACGGCTTGGTGGAGTCCACCGGCGGGGTACGCTAATGCTGCACCGCCTCTGGCGCATCTATGAAGCCGTGGCCACGCTGGCCGGCCTGCTCCTGCTGGCCCTGATCTGCCTGACGTGGACGCTACCGGCGCTGTTGCTGTACCCGTTGCTGCCGGAAAAAACTGGCGCGCGGGTCGGCCGCATGGGAATCCGGCTGGGCTTTCGCCTTTATCTCGCGCTGCTGTCGCTGCTGTGCGCCTGCCGCTTCGATCTGCGCGAACTGGACGAATTGGCGCGTGAGCCTGGGCCGCGCGTGGTGGTTGCCAACCATCCTTCACTGATGGATGCGCTCATCCTCGCCTCGCGCCTGCCCAACGCGGTATGCATCATGAAGGGCGCAATTGCGCACAACCTGCTGCTGGGCGCCGGAGCGCGGCTGGCGCGCTACATCGTCAACGACGCGCCGCTGCCCATGCTGCGCCGCGCCGTGCGCGAATTGCAAGACGGCGCCACGCTGATCATTTTCCCCGAGGGCACACGCACCGTCACGCCCCCGGTTGACGCTTGCGCCTCCACCGCGGGGGTCATGGCCCGGCGCGCTGGCGTGCCCGTACAAACGCTGTTGATCGAAATGAGCAGCCCCTACCTAGGCAAGCGCTGGCCCCTATGGCGCCCGCCCGCCCTACCCTTGAAAGTGCGCGTGCGGCGCGGCGCCTGCTGGCCAATGGAGGACCCGCAAGACCGCCAGGAACGCGCCGACGGCGACGACTTCGGCCAGCGCCTGCGAGCCTACTTCAGCGAAGCGCTGGCGTCCGAGCTGGCGCCCAGCCTCCATCCTGCCGCTGCCGCGCAAGAAATCCGACCACCGCAAACCGGAACCTATTCGTGACCTCGGCGAAAATTACAGCCGTATGCACATGATCCTGGAAACGGTAGTGGGGCGTGCCCGAGCAGGCAGTCATCGGGCGGGCTGGCAAAGGCGAGCAAGGCCGCGCACGCGTGTGCGTGGGCGAGGAGCAACGCCGCCAGAGCGCCAGAACAGAACGCCCAGGTTTTGGCTGCCTGATCGGGTGCGTAGCGTTCTCACCCAAGAGGTGAAGCTCATCGAAGCCACAAAAACCAATGTTCATACGGGGTTCCTGAAGATAACAAGCGGCGGGCTGCCGTTTCTAGTGCTCCGTTCCATCAAAACCTTTCCAAATGAAATCGATGGATTTGTTCGCCAGGCAAGGCGCAAAGCGCAGCAATACCGAGTGGTATTGCGAGCATTTGCAACGCAGCATGGCGGACAAAGACGCGATTTCATGTCAATGTTTTGG
>JAITMV010000020.1 GCA_031277295.1 Burkholderiaceae bacterium
AACTTGACCCGTTTAGCGCGACCGCTGTAGGGGCAACCCTTGTGGTTGCCCTTGTATCCACTGGACAAGGGCCGGTGTCGCGCACACAGGGCAACCACAAGGGTTGCCCCTACGCCAAATGTTTCATGCGTCGCGGGTGGCGCGTGAGCGCCATGAACAACTGAAGTGCAGCAGTTACCGGAGTTCACGGCTCAGCGCCAACAGTTTTCGCCTCTTCGGCAGCCGCGCAATCGGCGCAGATACAAACCCGCCGACGCGCTTCGGGCGGCAAGCGAGCCAGCAAATCGGGTGAAAAACTGGCCTGCGCGCACCAGCACGCCGACAGCGCGCCGCCAGCAGCCGGCGGCTGAAGCATGGCACAGCCGTTGGGTCCGCCGCACAGCGGGCAACGGGCAGGATCGAAGGCAGTATCGCCGCGGCTCATACAAATGGTATTCTGCGCCATGAGATTGCCGCTCAGCCGAGGGAGAGTTAGCGCCCAGCCGCGCGGCGTGGTTATTGACGACAATTGCAGGAGGAATCATCATGCCCAAAACCTTGACCGCTCCTCAACGGAAAGAACTGAAGCAGTTGCTGCTGGCGCGCCGGGACGATTTGTCGCGCCAGATGGTCAGCAACCGCGCCAATCTGGCGCCGGCGCAGAACACCGCCGGCAGCGTGTCACAGGACGAAAACACCCGCCTAGCCAACCAAACGCGCGAGGTAAACACCGCGCTGACCGCGCTGGACGCTCAAGAGCTAACCCGCATTGACCGCGCGCTGGAACTGATGCAAGAAGGCGACTACGGCGAATGCGACGAATGCGGTTGCCCGATCCCATTCGAGCGCCTGAAAATCGAACCGATGACGCAGCACTGCGTGCAGTGCAAATCGCGCTGGGAACAGTCAGCGCGCACCTGAGGCAACCCTGCGCCAAACCATGACCGTGCTCAGCCCCAGTTTCACTTCAGTTGTCCATGGCGCTCACGCGCCAGCCGCGACCCAACCATTCAACCATTGAACCTAGAAAGCATCGCCATGAAAATCATCCCCGTAGGACTGACCCTGTTGTCTTGTGCCGTCGTTGCCACAATCGCTGCCTGTACAACCGGACATGCCAACCCGCGCGCCAGCGCGCGCCTGATCGCCGCAACCGGTGTGCCGCAACCCAACCCGAACGCGCCTGTACAAGGCACGATTCACTTCACCCTGGCAGGCAACATGCTCAAAGTCGACAGCGTCGTCACCGGCCTGAAGCCGAACACGCTGCATGCTTTTCACGTGCATGAAAAAGGCGACTGTTCGGCGCCGGACTTCAGCTCCGCCGGCAGCCACTTCAACCCCACCAGCGAACCGCACGGCGCGCACGACAGCGCCCACCACCACCTAGGTGATCTGCCGCAACTGATGGCTGACGCCAAGGGCACCGCGCGCGTGTCGTTTGACAGCGCCCTGCTGAAGCTCAGCGGCCCCCACGGCATCGTCGGCAAATCCGTCATCGTGCATCGTGATCCCGACGACGTCAACGCCCAACCGGTAGGCAACGCCGGCCCGCGCTTGGCCTGTGGCGTGATTGGAGCGGAGTACTAGAAACACCGCGCGCGCCAGTGGCAGTGGAGCCTCCGGCGGCGCGGCGCCGCGCTCAAGCTGAGCTCAGACGGCGGCGGCTTTTTGCACCAAACGGGTAGCAACCCAGCTCTTGGTTTTGGACAGCGGGCGGCTCTGTGTAATTTCAATCACGTCGCCCAGCTTGTACTGATCGCTCTCGTCATGAGCGTGATATTTGGAGGAGCGCACGACAATCTTGTCGTAGATCGGGTGCTTGACGCGGCGCTCAATGAGCACGGTCACAGTCTTAGCGCGCTTGTCGCTGACGACCTTGCCGATCAGGGTGCGCTTGAGGGATGGTTTGGCTTCCGTCATGGTCACTCCTTGCCGACGGCGGCGGCAGCAGCCTGTTTTTCGGCGATCAGGGTCTTGGCGCGGGCGATGGCGCGGCGCGTCTGGCGCAACTGGGCGTTGTTGGCCAGTTGCTGGGTGGCTTTTTGCATGCGCAGGTTGAAGTGCGTCCTTTGCAAGTCTTTCACCTCGGCTTGCAGGCCAGCGACGTCTTTTTGGCGCAGTTCGGCGGTTTTCATCTGATTAGTCTCCTACTGGCCGATCATGCGGGTGACGAAGGTGGTGCGCAGCGGCAGCTTGGCCGCAGCCAGGGCGAACGCCTCGCGCGCCAGCGCCTCAGGCACGCCGACGATTTCGTACAGCACCTTGCCGGGCTGGATTTCAGCCACGTAGAACTCCGGGTTGCCCTTGCCGTTGCCCATGCGCACTTCAGCCGGTTTGGTAGAAATGGGCTTGTCGGGGAATACGCGGATCCAGATGCGACCACCGCGCTTGACGTGGCGCGTGATGGCGCGGCGGGCGGATTCGATCTGGCGCGCGGTCAGACGCCCCCGGTCGGTGGATTTAAGGCCGAAATCGCCAAAGGCCACGGTATTGCCGCGCGTGGCAATGCCAGTGTTGCGGCCCTTGTGCTCCTTGCGGTATTTTCTGCGTGCGGGTTGCAGCATGGTGTTTACTCTCCTTGCGCGCCGTCCGCTGCCGCAACGGGCACAGCGGGCGCGGCGACTTTGCGAACGCGCTTAACGGCGGGTTTGGCCTCGGCTGCGCCAGCCTCGGCGGGTTTATCGCTGCCATCGGTCGGTGCGCCGGAGCTTCCTCCACTTCCACCAGCACGGCGGGGACCGCCGCGGCGCTCGCCAGCGCCGCCGCGACCGTCACGCCGGGGACCGCGCGGGCCGCGGCGCTCCTCGCCTTCGGGGCGCGGAGTGCTGTCGAGCGAGGGCGCGTCGCTGCGACCCAGCGTATCGCCCTTGTAGACCCAGACCTTGACGCCGATGACGCCGTAGGTGGTCTTGGCCTCCGAAAAGCCGTAGTCGATGTCGGCGCGCAGCGTGTGCAGCGGCACGCGGCCCTCGCGGTACCACTCGGTACGGGCGATTTCGATGCCGTTCAGTCGCCCGGCGGACATGATCTTGATGCCCTGCGCGCCCAGCCGCATGGCCGCTTGCATGGCGCGCTTCATGGCGCGGCGGAACATGATGCGCTTTTCAAGCTGCTGGGTAATGCCGTCGGCGATCAACTGGGCATCGACTTCGGGCTTGCGCACCTCCTCGATGTTGACGGCCACCGGCACGCCCAACTGGGCGGCCAGGTCTTTCTTGAGTTTCTCGATG
Source organism: Burkholderiaceae bacterium (assembly GCA_031277295.1). GTDB lineage: Bacteria > Pseudomonadota > Gammaproteobacteria > Burkholderiales > Burkholderiaceae_C > Ottowia. The sequence goes on from JAITMV010000020.1 coordinate 3,213, forward strand.
TCTTCGCCCTTGCGTCCGATCACCACGCCCGGACGCGCCGAGTAGATGGTGATGCGGGCGTTTTTGGCCGGGCGCTCGATCAGCACGCGCGAGACGGCGGCGCTTTTGAGCTTGGACTTGAGGTACTCGCGCACCTTGATGTCTTCAGCCAACATGCCGGCGAAGTCGCGGTCGCTCGCGTACCAGCGGCTGGCCCAATTGCGGCTGACCGAAAGGCGGAAGCCGGTCGGATGGATTTTCTGTCCCATGATCTTTCCAGGCAATCTTTAAGAATCGCCGACCGTCACGTAGACGTGGCAGGTGGGCTTGCTCAGGCGCGCGCCGCGGCCCTTGGCGCGAGCGCCCGAACGCTTGAGCGTCGCGCCCTGCTCGACGTGGATGGTCTTGACACGCAATTCGTCAATGTCGGCGCCGTCGTTGTGCTCGGCGTTGGCGATGGCCGACTCCAGCACTTTTTTGATGATGCCGGCAGCTTTTTTCTGCGTGAAGTTAAGCGTGTCCAGCGCCTGATCGACTTTTTTGCCGCGAATCAGGTCGGCCACCAGCCGGCCCTTGTCGGCCGACAGGCGCACACCGCGGAGGATGGCACGTGTTTCCATGTCCTGATTCCTTTACTTCTTGGCTTTTTTGTCCGCCGCGTGACCCTTGAAGGTACGCGTCAGGGCAAATTCACCCAGTTTGTGGCCGACCATCTGGTCGGTAACGTAGACCGGAACGTGCTGCTTGCCGTTGTGCACGGCGATGGTCAAGCCGATGAACTCGGGCAAGATCATGGAACGGCGCGACCAGGTCTTGATCGGTTTTTTGTCCTTGCTGGCAACCGCCTTGTCGGCCTTGACGAGCAGGTGGTGGTCCACAAACGGACCCTTTTTCAGAGAACGAGTCATTTGCGGGAGTCCTTATTTCTTGCGCCGCGAGACGATCATGCCCTGTGTGCGGCGGTTGCTACGGGTGCGGTAGCCCTTGGTCAGATTGCCCCACGGATCGACCGGCGCGCGGCCCTCGCCGGTACGGCCTTCACCGCCGCCGTGCGGGTGATCTATCGGATTCATGGCGACGCCACGCACCGTCGGGCGGATGCCCCGCCAGCGCTTGGCGCCAGCCTTGCCGAACTGACGCAGGCTGTGCTCCTCATTAGCGACCTCACCGATAGTGGCGCGGCATTCAATGTGAATTTTCCGTACCTCGCCCGAGCGCATCCGCACCTGGGCGTAAACACCCTCGCGCGCCAGCAACGTGGCCGAAGCGCCGGCCGAGCGGGCAATCTGTGCGCCAGCGCCGGGCTTCAACTCGATGCAGTGGATGGTGGAGCCGACCGGAATATTGCGAATCGGCAGCGTATTACCGGCGCGAATCGGCGCTTCGGAGCCGTTCATCAACCGGCTGCCGGCCTCGACGCCACGCGCGGCGATGACGTAGCGGCGCTCGCCGTCCGCGTAGCACAGCAAGGCGATGTGGGCGGAGCGGTTGGGGTCGTACTCGATGCGTTCGACCTTGGCGGCGATACCGTCTTTGTCACGGCGAAAATCGATCATGCGGTAATGGTGGCGATGGCCGCCGCCTTTGTGCCGCGTGGTAATGCGGCCTTCGTTGTTGCGGCCGGCTTTCTGGAACTGCGGCTCCAGCAGTGGCGCGTAGCCGCTGCCTTTGTGCAAGCGCTCGCGCGAGACCTTGACCATGGCGCGGCGGCCCGGCGAAGTCGGTTTGATCTTGATGACAGCCATGATTTACGCGGCCTCCCCGGACAGGTTCAGCGTTTGGTCTTCTTGCAACACGACGTAGGCTTTGCGCACGTGGTCGCGGCGGCCCATGGTGCGGCCAAAACGCTTGGTCTTGCCCTTGATGTTGGCCACCGAAACGCCCTTGACCTTGACGTTGAACAGCAACTCGACGGCGGCCTTGATCTCGGGCTTGGTGGCGCCGCGCAACACCTTGAAAGTCACTGCGTTGGATTTTTCGGACGCCATCGTGGCCTTCTCGGAAATGATGGGCGCAAGCAGCACCTGCATCAGGCGACCTTCGTCGAATTTGCGCTCGGCGGGTGTGGGATTGACGCGGCTCATGCGAACATCTCCTTGAGCTTGTCGATGGCGCCCTTGGTGACCAGCACTTTCTTGTAGTGCACCAGCGACACCGGATCGGCGTAGCGCGGCTCGACCACCAGCACGTGAGCGAGGTTGCGCGAGGCCAGGTACAGGTTTTCGTCGACCTCGTCGGCGATGACCAGCACGGAGTCCAGCTTCATATCCTTGAATTTCTGTGCCAGTTGTCTGGTTTTGGGCGAATCGACCTTGATCGACTCAATTGCCGACAGCCGGCCCTCGCGCACCAGTTGCGACAGGATCGACGCCATGCCGGCGCGGTACATTTTCTTGTTGACCTTCTGGCTGAAATTTTCATGCGGCAGGTTCGGGAAGATGCGGCCACCGCCACGCCACAGCGGTGACGAGGTCATGCCCGCGCGCGCATTGCCGGTGCCCTTTTGGCGAAACGGCTTCTTAGTGCTGTGCCTGACCTGGGCGCGGTCCTTTTGCGCCCTGGTGCCTTGGCGCGCGTTGGCTTGATAGGCCACCACCAACTGGTGGATCAGCGCCTCGTTGTAATCGCGGCCAAATACGGTTTCGGGGGCGTCCACGGTAGCCGCGGCCTGGCCTTGTTCGTTCAGGAGTTCGAGCTGCATGTCTTAGCTCCCCTCTTTGCTGGCGGCGGCCTTGGCCTTGACCGCCGGGCGCACGGTGACGAAGCCGCCGCGCGATCCGGGCACCGCGCCCTTGATGAGCAGCAACTGCCGCGCCTCGTCGATGCGGATCAACTCCAGGTTCTGGGTGGTGACGGTAACGTCGCCCATGTGGCCGGTCATCTTCTTGCCCGGAAACACACGGCCTGGATCTTGCGCCATCGAGATCGAACCCGGCACGTTGTGCGAGCGGCTGTTGCCGTGCGAAGCGCGCTGCGAGCTGAAGTTGTGACGCTTGATGGTGCCGGCGTAGCCCTTGCCGATGGAAGTGCCTTGCACGTCGACCTTCTGGCCGGCGGCAAACACTTCGGCGACAGGCAGCGCCTGACCCGCGGCGTATTTGTCCGCCATGTCACCGGCGACACGAAATTCCTGGGTAATTTCACCGGCCTGCACGCCCGCCTTGGCGAGGTGGCCGGCCTGCGGCTTGTTCACGCGCGAAGCCTTGCGCGAACCAAACGTAACCTGTAAGGCCACGTAGCCGTCGTTCTCCTGGGTCTTGACCTGGGTGACGCGGTTGTCCGATACATCGACCACCGTGACGGGCACCGCATCGCCGTCATCGGTGAACAGACGCATCATGCCCACCTTGCGCCCCAGCAATCCCAATCGATTGCCATGACTCATTTATTGCTCCTGAACTTCCGCCGCCCCAAGCTGCAATTGGCCAGGGCGTTTGGTGTACGAAAGAGGGGGGTTACAAAAAAACATTGCCCTATGAAAATCAGGGCAATCCTACGATTATAGCGCGATTTATCCGGGATTCAGAAAGAAGGGCGAAAAATTTTTCGCCCCCACGGGAACGCGGGGCCGGATGCCACAAAAAAAGCCCCCACGCTCCCTCGCTTCGCGCGGTGCGCTGCCCCCCGAGGGGGCGTTTTTGCCTTGGGGCGGCCCGACGTCAAAAAAGGGCCGGCGAGTGAACCGGCCTTGGAAATAAAAAAGCAGCGCGCGGCTTACTTGGCGGCCTCTTCGGCGCTGGCGGCGTCGGCGGGCGCGACCGGCTCCTCGAATTTGGCGCCGCCAGCGTTGGCCATGTAGACCACGGCGCGAATGATTTCGTAGTCGGTGTACTGGCCGCCGCTTTGGGACGGCATGGTGCCTTTTTGTCCGGTGAAGCCCTTGATGGGCGCCTGCTCCAGGGTTTGCTGGCCTTGCGCAAGGCGCGGCCCCCAATCGGCGGCGTCGCCCAACTTGGGCGCGCCGGTCACGCCGGTGGCGTGGCAGGCCGAGCACACGGCTTTGTACACGTCCTCGCCGCTGCGAGGCGGACTGTCGGCGGCACGGGCCATCAGGTTAATGTCGAAGGAGCCGATTTTTTGCAGTTGCTCGGCAATATTCTGATCCTGCCCGGATGCGGCAACGGCTGCCCGGCTACCCGCGGTGCTGGCGATCCACATCCCGATAGCAAGGACCACCGCAACAACGAAGACGGCAGCGCCGATCAAAAAGGTGTTTGGCGCACCGGCGGAAGCGCCGGATGCGGGCTGATGCGCGGAGTCACTCATGGGAGTCCTGGGGCTTGAATGAATGTGTGATTATCCTAGAAACCGCAGTTGGACGCGCCCGAGCAGGTTGTCATAGGGTGGGCTGTCAAGGTGCGAGGACGCCGCAGGCTTCTCGCCTGCAAGGACGAGCTTGCGCCACCAGCGCGCCAGAAGCCCCAAGTTTTGGCGGCCTGATCGGGTGCGTAGCGCGCTCACCCAAAAGGTGAGGGCTGTCGAAGCTTTAAGAGTCAACGTTCATGCGACTTTGGTGAAGATAACACAAGCGGCGGGCTGCGGTTTCTAGGATTATAGGTAACGCAGGCTTGGGTTGACACTTGGGTTGACGTTCTCAGAACGTGTTCACGATCTCGGCGTGAGGTGTGCGGGATGCGGATTGGGATGGGCTGCAAGGCGCAATCCGCAGCCAATGGCCCGTGTCATTGGCA
>JAITMV010000066.1 GCA_031277295.1 Burkholderiaceae bacterium
GCGGCGATGGGTTACAAGTACCAGTTCATCACGCTGGCGGGCATCCACGTCAACTGGTACCGCACCTTTGAATTCGCCCGCGCCTACGCCGGTGGCGAGGGCATGAAGCACTACGTCAACATGGTGCAGGAGCCAGAGTTCGCGGCGCGCGAGCAGGGCTATACCTTCGTGTCGCACCAGCAGGAGGTGGGCGCGGGTTATTTCGACGACGTGACCACGGTGATCCAGGGCGGTTCTTCCAGCGTCAAGGCGCTGACCGGTTCGACCGAGGAGGAGCAGTTTCACTGATCCGGCGAATATCTCCCTCCCCCTTTGGGGGAGGGTTGGGGTAGGGGTGGGGGCCTGCGGCGCTGCCAGCAAATGTAGGGCGGGGTTCAGCCCAATACTGGTCACTTAAGCGCACAGATCTATACGTTTCGTCATTCCCGCGAAGGCGGGAATCCACGCGGTATCCGTATGAAAAGCCGGTTCCAAAGTGTGACGCCGTTGGATTCCCGCCTTCGCGGGAATGACGAAATAAAGGTTCATGTTCTTAACTGAACGGTATTGGGGCTCACCCCGCCTCCCCCCGCTGTCGTGAAGCGGCGCAATGGCAGGGTGAACCCCGCCCTACGTTTGTTTTTTTGCGCCGCCAGCCCCCATCCCTGCCTTCCCCCAACGGGGGAAGGAGAAAAACCGGCGAGACAATGTGGATTGTTTCGCTTCAGTCGCACCCAACTAGAAAGCAGCCCGCATGGCCCAGTACGTTTTCACCATGAACCGCGTCGGCAAGATCGTGCCGCCCAAGCGCGCGATCTTGAAGGATATTTCGCTGAGTTTTTTCCCTGGCGCCAAGATCGGCGTGCTGGGCTTGAACGGCTCGGGCAAGTCCACGCTGCTGAAGATCATGGCCGGCATCGACAAGGAGATCGAGGGCGAGGCGACGCCGATGCCCGGTCTGTCGATTGGCTACTTGCCGCAAGAGCCGCAGCTTGACCCCGCCCACACCGTGCGGCAGGAAGTCGAGCAGGCGCTGGGCGAGGTCAATGCCGCGCGCGCCCGACTGGAAGAAATTTACGCCGCTTATGCTGAGGCCGACGCCGACTTCGACGCCCTGAGCGAGGAGCAAGGCAAGCTCGAAGCGGTGATTGCCGCCGCCGGCACCGACAGCGAGCATCAGTTGGAAATTGCCGCCGACGCGTTGCGCTTGCCGCCGTGGGAGGCGGTCATCGGCAAGCTCTCCGGCGGCGAAAAGCGCCGCGTGGCGCTGTGCAAGCTGCTGTTGTCCAAGCCCGATATGCTGCTGCTCGACGAGCCGACCAACCACCTGGACGCCGAAAGCGTGGAATGGCTGGAAATCTTTCTCAAGCGCTTTGCCGGCACCGTGGTCGCCATCACCCACGACCGCTACTTTCTGGACAACGCCGCCGAGTGGATTCTGGAGCTGGATCGCGGCCACGGTATTCCGTGGAAGGGCAATTATTCGACCTGGCTGGAGCAAAAACAAGCGCGCCTGAAGGCCGAGCAAAAGAGCGAGGACGCCCGCGCCAAGGCGATGAAAAAAGAACTGGAGTGGGCGCGCCAGAACCCCAAGGGCCGCCAGGCCAAGAGCAAGGCGCGGCTGGCGCGCTTTGAGGAGTTGAGCGACTACGAATACCAGAAGCGCAACGAAACGCAGGAAATCTTCATTCCCGTGGCCGAGCGCCTGGGCGCCGAGGTGATCGAATTCAAAGGCGTCAGCAAGAGTTTTGGCGACCGACTGCTGATTGACGACCTGAGTTTCAAGGTGCCGGCGGGGGCCATCGTTGGCATCATCGGGCCGAATGGCGCGGGTAAATCGACTTTGTTCAAACTCATCGCCGGGGTTGAGCAGCCCGACGCCGGCGCGGTGGCTATCGGCCAGACGGTACACATGGCTTTCGTCGATCAAAGCCGCGACGACTTGGCGAATGAAAAGACCGTGTGGGAGGACATCTCCGGCGGGCTGGACATCATCACCGTCGGCAAATTCCAGATGCCCAGCCGCGCGTACTGCGGGCGCTTCAACTTCAACGGCGGCGATCAGCAAAAGAAGGTCGGCCTGCTCTCCGGCGGCGAGCGTGGCCGCCTGCACCTGGCCAAGACGCTGATGCAGGGCGGCAACGTGCTGCTGCTGGATGAGCCGTCCAACGACCTCGACGTGGAAACGCTGCGCGCGCTGGAAGATGCCTTGCTGGAGTTTGCCGGCAGCGTCATGGTCATCAGCCACGACCGCTGGTTTCTCGACCGCATCTGCACCCACATCCTGGCGGCCGAGGGCGACAGTCAATGGGTGTTCTTCGATGGCAACTATCAGGAATACGAGGCCGACAAGGTCAAGCGCCTGGGCGAGGAAGGCGCCAGGCCGCACCGGATGCGGTTCAAGGCGTTGAAGTGAAACACTCCCCCCTTTGGGGGAAAGCAGGGATGGGGCGGACGGCGCAAAAAAGCAAACGTAGGGCGGGTTTCACCCCGCCAGTGCGCCGCTTCACGAAACCGGGGGATGGCGAGGTGAACCCCAATACCGTTCAGTTAAGAACATGAACCTTTACTTCGTCATTCCCGCGAAGGCGGGAACTTCGCGGGAATGACGAAACGTATAGATCTGTGCGCTTAAGTGACCAGTATTGGGGTGAATCCCGCCCTACGCTTGCTGGGCATTGGGCGTGAGATGTTTTGAGCGGCGGCAGCGTGTCTACAGCGGCTCTCCCACCAAATCGTGCCCCTGCGCATCGACGATGCGCGCGCGGGTAAATTCGCCGGGCGTCAACCGCTTGCTGACTCTTTTAGGCGGCAACAGGTGGACGATGCCGTCGATCTCGGGTGCGTCGGCGTAGCTGCGGCCGACGCCGCCCCGCCGGCCTTGGGCGGGGGCGGAATCGACCAGTACCTGCATGATCGTGCCGACGCGCCGACGCAGCTTGGTCACGGACACGGCTTCAGCCACGGCCATGAAGCGGGCGCGGCGCTCTTCGCGCAATTCGGGCGGCAACATACCGGGTAACTGGTTGGCCGCCGCGCCATCGACGGGCGAGTAGGCAAAGCAGCCGGCGCGGTCGATTTGCGCGGCGCGCATGAAGTCCAGCAGATGCTCGAATTCTTCCTCGGTTTCGCCCGGAAAGCCAGCGATAAAGGTAGAGCGGATGACAATTTCAGGACATAGCTCGCGCCAGTGGGCGATGCGCTCCAAATGGCGCTCGCCGCTGGCGGGGCGCTTCATGCGGCGCAGCACGTCGGGATGGCTGTGCTGCAAGGGCACGTCCAGATAGGGCAGCACGCGGCCTTCGGCCATCAGCGGCACGATGTCGTCCACGTGCGGGTACGGATAAACGTAGTGCAGCCGCACCCAGGCGCCGTGCGGCGCGGCCAGATCGGCCAGTTGCCGCGTCAGATCGAGCAAACGGGTCTTGAGCGGGCGCCCCTCCCAGAAGCCGGTGCGGTACTTCAAGTCCACGCCGTAGGCCGAGGTGTCCTGGCTGACGATCAGCAATTCTTTGACCCCGCCCTCGAACAGCGCGCGCGCCTCGTTCAGTACCTCGCCGATGGGCCGGCTCGCCAAATCGCCGCGCAGCGATGGAATGATGCAGAAGGTGCAACGGTGGTTGCAGCCCTCGCTGATTTTCAGGTAGGCGTAGTGGCGCGGGGTGAGCTTGATGCCCGCCGCGCCGAAAGCACCCGGTATGGCGCCCGGCACCAGATCGGCGAACGGCTGGTGTGGCTTGGGGCAGTGCTGGTGCACCGCATCCAGCACTTCCTGCGTGGCGTGCGGGCCGGTGACGGCCAGCACCGAGGGGTGCAGGCGCTTGACCAGATTTCGTTCGTTACTCGCATCGCCAGCGACGGTTTTGGCGCCCAGACAGCCGGTAACGATGACCTTGCCACCCGCGGCCAGCGCCTCGCCGATGGTGTCCAGGCTTTCCTTGACCGCCTCGTCGATGAAGCCACAGGTGTTGACAATTACCAGATCGCTGTCTTCGAAGGTCTTGCTGGTGGCATAGCCTTCGGCCGACAGCCGGGTCAAGATCAGTTCCGAATCGGTCAGCGCCTTGGGGCAGCCCAAGCTGACGAAGCCGATACGCGGCGCGGACGCCGGGGCGCAAGAATTACTCATGGTCGGGATTGTCGCCAAACGGCGGCGCAAAACCCCGGCTTCAGGCCGGGGTTTCGGCCATGCGCTTGTGGCGCGGCGGCTTACCTTGGAGCTTGGCCCGTATCTCCGCAGTCCGGACTTAGCCAGTGCGACAAAGCGGCGTCAAACGCCAGGTCAAGGCGGCCAAAGCTGTCCGTTTCTTGCCGGCTGACACAGTTTGCCGGCCCTGCATACAGTTGCCCGATAACCTGGCCGTCGGTGTTAAACAAGGCGCCGCCGCTGCTGCCGCTTTCGGTGATCCCGCGCGACCACCTGATTCTGTAAAACGGACTGCTGTCATTGGCGGCTCCTTCGCGGCACAAAACCGTGCCCTCCCCCGAGTTGGCCCGCGTGCATGTCCCCACGCTCTCGATCACGCCCGCGCTGTATTTCTGCCAGTCGCCATCGGGATGGTGAATGGAAAAGATGTTCGCCTGCAGGCTGGGGCCAGCGCCGGCATTCCAGCCTGCAAATATTGCATTGGCCGCGGGCGCAGAATTCAGGCGCATGAAGGCGGTATCGGTGCTGACGCTGTTGTAAAGCAGTTCCGCGCCGCCAGCGATCTGCTGCGAATTGCGGTCCAACTGCGTGCTGCCGCAACTGGCCGAGCGGAAGTTCCACCAGGTTTCCAGCGTCGAGGCAACGGCCTGGTTCGGAATGCAGTGGTTGGCGCTGAGGAAATAAGGTATTCGATTACGCTGGGTATTGTTCAGCAAGGTGCCGGTGCACGAGTAGCTGCCGCCGTCCTTCATAAAGTTCATTTGGGCGACCGCGTGCATCTGGATTTCGCTCTCGGGCGCGCACATCGTATCGATGTTGCATGCACTTGCGGCCTTGGCCACCGCTACGTTGTCGGCGGGGTGCTGCGTAAGGTGCGATACCCGCGGCAGCGATACTTTGAGTTGCGACGGATCGGTGTCAGCGGGTAACTCAATTTCCAGCGCCGCCTCTGCTCCTACCACCGTGGGCAGCCAGTAGGTGTCGGCCTCAGCGCCGCTGACGCCGGCGTCTCGATTGAGTTGAATGACACGCAGCACCTGCTCGCCAGCGATTTCAATGGTCTGCGCCGAACCTGGCGCATACACCCGCAATTGCGTGCCCGGCGGCAGTTGATCGACGCGCAGACCCAGCCTCAATCCCTCGGCCCCAGGCGCCCGCACGCTGATGGCGGTACGCCGGCCATCGGCTTGCGAAGCCCACGACAGCAAACCTGCCATCGCCTGCGCATCAGCCGTTTCCGCCAGCGCGCGCGCTACGCCGATCTGTTGCGGCTGGCCAAGCGCCAGGGCAGGCAGCGCGGCGGCCTTGGTACGGGTCAGTGCAGGCATGACAATCACGTGCGGCGGCACGCGCTGCCTGTCGCTTTGCGACAGTATCTTGATCTGTGCGGACTGAGGGGTGGCGGAGCCATCGCCAGGCTCCAGCGCGCCCAACTGCCGCGTTTTTGGCCGAGCGCCGCTTTGCGCGAGGCAAACCTCGCCGGAGACATTGCCGGCACCGGCGTCACCGCCGTTATTGCCAGTGGTGTCGCCGCCAGCGGTGGTGTCACCGCCGCCGCCGGTGGTGTCGGTGGTGTTATTGCCGGTGTTGTCACCGCCTGCGCCGTCACTGCCGCCGTCACCGCCGCCGCAGGCCACCAGAGCCAAGGCCAACCCGGCCGCCGCCCCGTATTGCAAAAGTTGTGAAACAACTCGGATAGTCATTTTGCCAATACCTTAAGTGCTTGTTTAATTCCCTCGGTGACCTCCACATCGGCCGGCAACGCCTTCAGCGCCGCCGCCGCTTCACGCTCGTTATAGCCCAGCGCCAGCAGCGCCTGGGTAATGTCATCGTGCACCAGGCTGGACGGCGTGGCCGCCAACCCAAAATCGGTGCCCAGCTTGCCTTTGAGCTCCAGCAGCAAGCGCTCGGCGGTTTTTTTGCCAATGCCTGGCACCTTGAGCAGCCGCCCCGGTTGCTGCGCGCTGACGGCCTGCGCCAACTCAGCCACGCTCATGCCCGAGAGCACCGCCAGCGCGGTACGCGGGCCGACACCGCTGATGCGGATCAACTGGCGAAACGCCTGCCGCTCACCGGCACTGGCAAAGCCGTACAGAATCTGCGCGTCTTCGCGCACCACCAAATGCGTCAGCAGACTGACCGGTTCGCCCAACCCCGGCAACTGGTAGAAAGTGCCCATGGGCACATCCACCTCATAGCCGACACCGTGGCAGTCAATCAGTATCTGCGGCGGATTCTTTTCGACCAAGCGGCCCGCAAGTCGTCCGATCACAGGGGCAAAAGCAGAGTTGAGCAAAACTCGCCCATACCATGAGCGACGCGAGCGGTCATGATAAAGGCGTTTTCAAATTTAAGAGCGGGAAAAAATGAAACTCTTTGTTACGGGGCGCCCCCGATAACATCCCCTTGATGCACGGGCATCTGCCCACCTGCCGTTGTCGTGGCGTTTGGCGTCAACCGGGGCGCATGGAGCCGGCGCCGTTTGTGAACTTCGTCACATCACCGCGAAGGCGGGCAGGGGGAGTCAAGCAATTTCCCAGAACTCTCCCCGTGTTGCCTTGACCTTGGGATCAATCGGGTTGACATAGTCGGAGTAGTCGTCGTGATCGGGTTCACGGTAAGCCTTGCCGTCCCACAGCGCGATATGCCCGGTGGCATCTTGCCAGTTCACGCTGAACGCGATGATGCCCTGGCGGCCGCGGAACGCGTCATCGTAGGGACTGGCGCTATCGATGGTTGGCGTGCCCAGAACCTTGAGCAGATATTTTCGAAGCTCGGCCACCCGGAAAATGATGCGTGAACCGTCGGCCGTGCCTAATGTCTGCGCCCCGGCCGCGCTTGCCAGCGCCTTGGTAATAGGCGCGCCTGCCTTATTAAAGGCCACGCTCATGCGGCTGGCGCAGGTGTTTCCGTTCGGCCCGAAGCCGGGAACGTTAATGTTTTTTTCAGCCGCTCCGCCAAGAGCGGTGTAAAGCGCTTTCAGGCTGGGATACTGGGCGTGGTCGGGAAATTCGGACCACAGTTTTTTAAAGTTGGGTTTTGTCATCTGCGCTCTCCTAATTGTTGTGCGGTTTCCAGGTTGAAGCCTGCGAACCGGCGCTGCGGATTTTTTCACATTCTCTCAGCGCATACTCAACGCCAGTGTGACTTGCGGCGTCCAGTCGGCCGGTTCTGCCGCCGAAGCCCCGGCGCCGGCTGGCGCATTCGCGCTTTGGGTTTTGGCGGCGCCTAGAAAGACCCGCTCGGCATCCAGGTGTTGGGCCAGCAGGTAGTCCTTGACGGCCATGGCGCGCTGGGTGGCGAGTTGGCGGATGTCATCTTCGCTGACGCTGATTTGGGCCAGCAGCAACGATTCCATTTGTTCGAGCGGCACGTCTTTGCTCATGCCGACGAAGTTGCGCGGCTTGCCGGGGATGTCGGCGCGGCGGTACAGACGGCGCAGCAGTTGCGGGTAGTCGGCAGCGGTGCGCACGGTCTGCGCGGCCTGCGCGACGGCGGGTGCGGCGGGCGCGGCAGCGGATGCGCTGGCGCCGGGCGTTGCCGCGGCAAACGTCGCGGGCGCCTCGTCGTCGCGGCTGGCGCGACGTTCGGCGGCGACCATGGCGTACAGGCGTTGGCGTTTGAGGTGTTCGCGCTCGTCGGCCAGCCGCGCCGCGCCGGTCAGCGTCAGCTTGATCCGCGGCCTATCGGTCATGGCCTTGGCGATTTTGTCAAGCTGCGCCTTGGCGGTCTGCGACAACTCCGCGCTGCCGAGCGCAAACGGTACGTGCGACATGTCACTGTCGCCGCTGCCGCCGCCGAAGGCGTTGGCCAGCAACGCAAACGGCGCGGTAATGGCCTTGCCGATAAGGTTCAAGATGGCCTTGAAGATGACCGGCGCGAGCGAGAACTGCGGGTCGTTGAGCGAGCCGCTGATCGGCAGGTCCAAGTTGATGACGCCGTTGCCGTCGGCCAGCAAGGCAGTGGCAAGCGTTACCGGCAGGCTGGCTGGCGCGTCGGGTACTGCCTGGCCGAACTCCAATTGGTTGAGCACCAGCTTGTTGGTGGCGGTAAGCTGGCCGTCGGGCGTTATGCGGTAGGCCACGTCCATGCTGAGTTTGCCGCGCTCGATGCCGTGGCCGGAATACTTGACCGCATACGGCGTCAGGGGCGCGAGCTCCAAGTCGGTGAGTTTGGCCTCGATATCCAGCGCCAGCGGATCGGCCAGCGGGTTGAGTTTGCCGTTGATCGCCAGTTGCGCCGTGCCCTGGGCGAGGCCTAGCAAATGCAGGTCGGCCATTTGCGGCGCTTGCGACTCGGCAGCCGAGCTAACCGAGCTGTGGGCGCCGAGCAGTCCGTCCAGTTCGGTCAGATCGGCGGAGTAATTGGGCCGGATGAAGTGGTCGCTGAACGCGATCCGCCCTTGCAGCAGCCGCGTAGGCCCGAAGCTTAGGCGCGGCGCGGTGGACGTCGCCCCCGCCGCGGCGGGAGCGGACACATTCGATGCGGCGGACGCGGCGGACGCGACGGTTTGGGGCGCGGCGGCGGTTTTGACCACATCCTGCAAGTTGATGCGCCCGTTGGGATGGACGATGATGCGAGCGTAGAAGTCCGATAACTGCGAATTTTTGACCGACGCCCGCGGCGGCCGACCGGGGTCGAGCCGCACGTTCAGGCCGTTCATGCGCAGTTGCTTCCAACTGAGCAATTCCTCTCCCAGACCGCCACCGGCGGCGCCGACATCGGGCGCTAGCGCGGCATTGGCGTTGGCATTGGCGCTTGTCTCGGGTTGCGCCGTGGCCGCGTGAGCGGCGGTTGCGCTGCCGGGGCGGCTGGTGGTGCGCAATTCCTCGATGCGCACATCGCCGGCTGCGCGCAAGCGCGGACCGCCGTCTTGCTGGGCGTAATCGACTTTACCCTTGAAGCTGGCGTCGGCGCGCAGGATGTTGATGTTGAGGAAATCGGACACATAGGGCTCGAAGGCTTGTGCCGGCAGACGTTCGGCGTCAACTTCGCCTTGCGCTCTGATGGGCGCCAGACCCACCGTGCCGCGCCAGCTCAGTTTGCCCGGTTCGCCGCGCCGGGGCGCGAGCAAGGCCGACAACTCCAGCGGCATCGGCTTGGCGCCGCCTGGATCGAAGTCGCGCGCGTCCAGCTTGAGCTGCGACAGCGTCACCTCCACCGCGCCCGAGGCGGGCTGCCGGTCGCGCCAGCCGATTTCGCCGCCGGTCACCGCGACGTGGCCCACGCGCACGCTCCAAGGCGATGCGCCTTTGAGTGGCGCATCGGGTTGTGCATCCGGTTGTGCTTGCGGTTGTGGTGAGGCGAGGTCGGGCTTGAGCAGCCAGTCCTCGAACATCCAGCGTCCGTCCTTGTCGCGCGCGATGCGCACGCGCGGCGTTTGCACGGTGACGGCGCCTATGGCCAGCCGGCGGCTGTCCAAGTCGAGCTTGCCGCCTTCCAGCGTAAGTGCCTCAATGCCGGCCAGCGTGCCGGGCGGCAAATCATCAGCGCGCGCAGTGCTGTTACCGTCGCGCGGGGTGGCGCGGGAGGTTGCGCGAGAGGTTGTGCGAGTGGTGACGCGAGAGGTGGCGCGAGAGGTGGCGCGAGTGGTGGCGCGCGAAGCTGCGCGCGCGGCGCCATCGTTGCTTAGCAAAGCCAGGTGGCTGAACGCCAGTTTGCCGACGTCAAGCGTAAGGCCCGGCGCGCTGTCAGCGCCATGACCGCCAGGGTTTTTGCCAACGTCTTTGCTGGCGTCCTTACCGGTGTTTTTACTGGCAGCGTCGGCAGCAGGCGCTGCCCAGGCGAGGGCGGCATCAGCATCCACGTTACCTGCCAGCCTCGGTTTGATAAGCGCAGCCAGATACGGCTGCGCCAGCCCCAGCGGCAAGCCGCGCGCCTGCACGTTGAGTTGGGCCGCCGTCATCTGTGCCTGCCCCTGAAAGGCGATTGAAGGCGCGGCGGGCGTATCCGCAGCGGTGGCGGCAGGGGCGGCGGCGTTTGCCGCGGGCTTTGCATCCGCCTTGGGCGCGGCTCGTTTTTGACCGGACTGCGCAAACATTGCTACATCCGCCAGCGCCAAACGCCCACTGAATGTGGCCGGTTGCGTGGCCGGCCAGCGCAGGTTCTTGACCTCGAAGCTCAACGGCGCCACATGCACCGCCGCCGTGCCGACGGGTTCGGCGGCGCCGGGTGCGGGCCGCGCGTCGCGCCACTGCACGTCGCCCTGGACGATGGCCACGCGGTCAACGGCCACGTTCCAATCGCCATCGCTCTTTGCGCCGGGCGCAACGCCGGCGGCAGCCTGCTTCGACGCCCAGTTGATCTGGCCTTGTGCATCGCGGCTGGCCAGCACGTGCGGCGCGGTCAACTCGACGCTGGACAGATGCACGGCGCGTTCCAGCAGACGCACGTCGCTGGCTTCGACAGCCAGGCGCTCAAACGCCAACGCCTGCTGGCCCGCCGCGTCATTCGCGCGCACGCCCGAAAGACCAGCCGTGCCCGTGATCCTGAGCGTGGGTTGCGGCGTTTGCTCGAACTTCAGGCGCAAATCCGCATCCAGCACGCCCGCCGTCACGCGCATCGGCATACCGGCGGGCTGATAAACCAGGTACGGCGCCAAGTCGAACTGCTCCAGGCGCAAATGCGCCTCGGTTTGGCGCGAGGCATCAAACGGCAACGCCTGCGCGCCCGAATCAAAACGGCTGCCATTCAACATAAACGCCAGTTGTGGCGTAACCGTCACCTGGCTGCGCGAAGGCCGGTTGGTAATAAACGGCAGCGTCAGCGTCAGATCGCTTACCTCATGCGTGCGCCGCACCGGCTCGTCAATGAAGGTAAAGCGCCCGCCCCGCACGGCGATGTTGTATAGCGCAAAGCGCGTTGGTTTGGCATCCTTGGCATCCGGCGACAGTGCAATGGCGCCCCCACACTCCCCTGCTGCGCATGGTGCGTTGCCCCCCAAGGGGGCTGCGCTGTCTTGGGAGCGGCCCGGCGACAGTGCAATGGCACCCCCACACTTCCCTGCTGCGCATGGTGCGTTGCCCCCCAAGGGGGCTATGCTGTCTTGGGAGCGGCCCGGCGACAGCAGGCGGCCACCGGCCACGCGCGCGACCACATCGTCCACGTCGTAATGTCCCTCGCCCAGATGGCGTAGCCGCAACACCGGCTCGTCCACCTGAACCGCCTGGAGTATCGGCGCCAATCGCAGCAGCGACTGCATTGAGACATTGGCATACAGGCGCTTGATCGTTGCCTGCGGCTCATCGGTGGGCTGCGCGCCCTCGACGCTGACATCGCGCAACGTCAACGCCAACGCCCACGGCTCGAACTTCACCGCGCCGATATGCACCGCGCGGCCCAGCTTTTCGGTCGCGATCTTCTGAGCCTGCCACTTCAGCAGCGGAGGCAGGGCCAACCAACTCAGCAGCCACAGCGCCGCCAGCGCCACTGCCGTCCACCCCAACCGCCGTCCCCAACGGCGAAGCCGGCTCCGACCGGCGCGAGATTGAACTTTAGACATATTCAATTTAATTTTCCATGACGCTCACGCTCCACCCGCGGCGTATGAAACGAAACGCGCTGGTTTGTAACTCCCTCCTCCTTTGGGGGAGGGTTGGGGTGGGGGCCTGCGGCGTTGGCGCTTCACGCTCCAACTTTGTTTGATGCGCCCTCAGCTCCCATCCCTGCCTTCCCCCAAAGAGAGAAGGTGAAAAACCGGCGAGACAATGGATTGTTTCATATCAGTTTTCCATGGCGCTTACGCGCCACCCGCGACGCATGAAACGTTTGGCCTAGGGGCAACCCTTGTGGTTGCCCTGTGTGCGCGACACCGGCCCTTGTCCAGTCGATACAAGGGCAACCACAAGGGTTGGCCCCTACAGCGGTCGCGCTAAACGGGTCAAGTTTCACTTCAGTTGCTCCACC
>JAITMV010000227.1 GCA_031277295.1 Burkholderiaceae bacterium
CAAAAGGTTGACAAATGAAATCGATGGATTTGTTCGTCAGGCAAGGCGCAAACCGGAGCAATACCGAGTGGTATTGCGAGGATTTGCAACGCAGCATGACGGACAAAGACGCGATTTCACGTAAAGGTTTTGGTGGAACGGAGCACTAGAGCGGCGCTGAACGAGTCCCACGCGGCAAGCGCCGCCTACAATTTGCCCATGCGAGAAAAATACGACCATCGGCACATCGAGCAGTCAGCGCAGACGCATTGGCGGGCTGCCGACGCTTATCGCGTGACCGAGGATTCGGACAAGCCCAAGTATTACGCCTGCTCGATGCTGCCTTACCCCAGCGGCAAGCTGCACATGGGGCACGTGCGCAACTACACCATCAATGACATGCTGGCGCGGCAGTTGCGCATGAAGGGCATGAACGTGCTGATGCCGATGGGCTGGGACGCCTTCGGTCTGCCGGCGGAGAACGCGGCGCTGAAAAACGGCGTGCCACCGGATCGGTGGACTTACGACAACATCGCCTACATGAAGGCGCAGATGCAGGCGATGGGGCTGGCGATTGACTGGAGCCGCGAAGTGGCGACCTGCGACGCCGGCTACTACAAGTGGAACCAGTGGCTGTTTCTGAAGATGCTGGAAAAGGGCATCGCCTACCGCAAGACGCAGGTGGTCAACTGGGACCCGGTGGACCAAACCGTGCTGGCCAACGAGCAGGTGATTGACGGGCGCGGCTGGCGTACCGGCGCGCCGGTGGAAAAGCGCGAGATTCCGGGTTACTACCTGAAGATCACCGATTACGCGCAAGAGTTGCTCGATCACGTGCAGATCGGCAATCCGAAGGCCACGCTCGAAGGCTGGCCCGAGCGCGTGCGGCTGATGCAGGAAAACTGGATCGGCAAGAGCGAGGGCGTGCGCTTTGCCTTTACGCACGACATTCGCGGCGCCGACGACGCACTGATTGGCGACGGGTTCATGCATGTTTTTACCACCCGCGCCGACACTGTCATGGGCGTGACCTTCTGCGCCGTCGCGCCCGAGCACCCGCTGGCCGCGCATGCTGCCTTGGGCAACCCGGTGCTGGCCGCTTTCATCGACAAATGCAAGCAAGGCGGCGTGACCGAGGCCGAACTCACGCTGCGCGACAAGGAGGGCATGCCCACCGGCCTGGTGGTGCGCCATCCGCTGACTGATGCCGAGGTGCCGCTGTGGGTCGGCAACTACGTGCTGATGAGCTACGGCGACGGCGCGGTGATGGGTGTGCCGGCGCACGATGAACGCGACTTCGCCTTCGCGCTGAAATACGGGTTGCCGATCAAGCAGGTGATTCACATCGACGGCCAGCGCTACGACTACACCCGCTGGCACGACTGGTACGCCGACAAGCAGCGCGGCGTCACCATCAACTCTGGCAACTACAGCGGCCTGAGTCACGAAGACGCGGTGGACGCGGTGGCGCGGGCACTGCACGCGATGGGGCTGGGCGAGAAAAAAACCACCTGGCGGCTACGCGACTGGGGCATCAGCCGCCAGCGCTACTGGGGCACACCCATTCCCATGATCCACTGCGAAAGCTGCGGCGCGGTGCCGGTGCCTGAAAAAGACCTGCCGGTGGTGCTGCCGCCCGGCTTGGTGCCTGACGGCAGCGGCAATCCGCTGAGCAAATGCGAGGCGTTTTTGAAAGCGGACTGCCCGCGCTGCGGCAAGCCGGCGCGGCGCGAGACCGATACCATGGACACCTTCATCGATTCGTCCTGGTACTTCATGCGCTACTGCGATCCACGCGACGAACGGGCGATGGTGGGGCAGGGCGCGGCGTACTGGATGCCGATGGATCAGTATATCGGCGGCATCGAGCACGCCATCTTGCACCTGTTGTACGCGCGCTTTTGGACCAAAGTGATGCGCGATCTGGGGCTGCTCAAAATCGACGAACCGTTCACCCGCTTGCTGACGCAGGGCATGGTGCTGAACCACATTTACTCGCGCAAAAAGGACAACGGCGGCGTCGAATACTTCTGGCCCGCCGACGTCGAGCCGACGCTGGACGCCAGCGGCAAACAAGTGGGCGCCAGGCTGAACAAGGCGGTGGGCGATCTGCCCGCCGGCGCGCCGATCACGTACGAGGGCGTGGGTACCATGTCCAAGTCCAGGAACAACGGCGTCGATCCGCAAGACCTGATCGAAAAATACGGCGCCGACACCGCGCGCCTGTACACCATGTTTACCGCTCCGCCCGAAGCCACGCTGGAATGGAACGACGCCGCCGTTGAAGGCAGCTATCGTTTCTTGCGCCGCGTGTGGCAATTCGGCGTGCGCTTGAGCGCGCTGCAAAACGTTGCCGCCAGCGCCCTGCTAGCAAGCGCCACGGCGCAAAACGACGTGCAACTGGGGGCCGGCGCCAAGGCGCTGCGGCGCGACATCCACAGCGTGCTCGGCCAGATCGATTACGACTACCAGCGGCTGCAATACAACACCGTCGTATCAGGCGCGATGAAGATGCTCAACGCGCTGGAAGCTTTCGAAAGCGACGGCTCGCCCGGTGACAGGGCAGCGCTGGCCGAGGGCTTTTCCAAGCTGCTGCGCGCGCTCTATCCAGTCACGCCGCACATCACCCACGTGCTGTGGCGCGAACTTGGCTTTGCCGCCGTGCAAGGCGATCTGCTGGACGCGCCCTGGCCCAAGGTGGAGCCGGCCGCGCTGGAGCAAGAAGAGGTGGAACTCATGCTGCAAATCAACGGCAAGCTGCGTGGCCGGCTCCGCGTGGCCGCCGCCGCCGATAATGCCGCCATCGAGCAGGCCGCGCTCGCCAGCCCGGCGCTCGCCCAGCACGGCGGCGCGGCCAAGGTCAAGCGTGTGATCGTGGTCGCGGGCCGCTTGGTCAACGTGGTGGTGGGTTCATGATGCGCCGCCGCCGCTTGCTTGTTGCCGCCGCCGCTGCGCCGCTGTTGTCGGCGTGCGGATTCCGGTTGCGGCAAGCGCCCCAATTCAGCTTCAGCAGCATCGCGCTGGCCATGCCCAATACCTCGCTGGCGACCGAGTTGCGCCGCCAACTGCAAGGCACGGGCCACATCGAAATTATTGACAACCCGGCGCGCGCGCAAGTGGTGCTGGAAAGCACGGGCGAGCAGCGCGAGCGCGTCGTTGTCAGCGTCACCGCCACCGGCGAGGTGCGCGAATTCCAGTTGCGCATTCGCTTGTCGTTCCGCCTGCGCGCCGCCGACGGGCGCGAATTGCTGCCGGACTCAGAAATCATCCGCCAGATCGACCAGAGCTTCAGCGAATCCGCCGCGCTGTCCAAAGAGGCCGAAGCGCAGATGCTGTACCAAAACATGCAAAGCGACATCGTCCAGCAGATGCTGTGGCGGCTGGCGACCGTAAAGATGTGACGCCCCGAGACCGCATATGACGCAAGCCGATGCACCGGGCGGGCGGCGTATTGCCGTTAAGGCGATGCGGAATAAGTCCCCTGCGGCGACAAGCATCCTCGTTTCAGGCGGCCTGCGGCGCCACGGCAAATGCTCGCAATACCGCCAGGTATTGCTGCGTTTTGCGCCTTGCCGCTCATCCCAAACTAAAGAAGCGCTCATCCGCGGGGACTGGATGAAGCGTCGCCTGAAACCGCACCGCCATGCAACTGGCCGCTGACCGGCTGGCCGGCCACCTGGCCCAAGACAGCCTGCACCCGCTGTACGTCTTGCACGGCGACGAAGCCTTGCTCGTGGGCGAAGCCGCTGACGCCGTCCGCGCGGCGGCACGCGCCCAAGGCTACGGCGAGCGCAGCGTCCACACCGTGCAGGGCGCGCACTTTGACTGGAGCACGGTGCTGGCCGCCGGCCAATCCATGAGCTTGTTCGCCGACCGGCAATTGATCGAGCTTCGCATCCCTTCCGGCAAACCCGGCAAGGACGGCAGCGCCGCCTTGCAGCAACTGGCCGCAAGCGCCGCCGGCAGCGACGACGTACTGACGCTGGTACTGCTGCCGCGCTTGGACCGGCAAACCAAGTCCGGCGCCTGGTTCGCCGCGCTGGAAAGCGCCGGCGTTGCCGTGCAAATCGACCCCGTCGAGCGCGCCGCGCTGCCGCGGTGGATTGCGCAACGCCTGCAAACGCAGGGCCAACGCGTGCAGCCAGGCGAGGCCGGACAGCACGCGCTGGCCTTTTTTGCCGACCGGGTCGAAGGCAACCTGCTGGCCGCGCACCAGGAAATCGCCAAACTCGGCTTGCTGTACCCGGCGGGCGAGTTAAGCGGCGAGCAGATCGAAGCGGCAGTGCTCAACGTCGCGCGCTACGACGTGTTCAAGCTGTCCGAGGCGGTACTCGGCGGGCAGCGCGCGCGCGTGCAACGCATGCTCGACGGCCTGCGCGCCGAAGGCGTCGCCGAGGTACTGGTGCACTACACGCTGGCCGAAGACATCCGGGCGTTAAAGCGCGTCAAGGACGCCGTCGCCGCCGGTCGCCCGCTGCCGATGGCGTTGCGCGAGCAGCGCATCTGGGGCCAGCGCGAGCGCCTGTTTGAGCGCGTGCTGCCGCGCCTGAGCGGCAATCAACTCACCCATCTGTTGCAAGCCGCATACCAGGTGGACGGTATCGTCAAGGGCCTCAAACACCCCGGTTGGCCGCAGCAGCCGTGGCCGGCGCTGCACCGGCTGGCGCAAAGCCTGTGCGGAGCGTGCGGGAAGACCGGATAAGGCGTTGCTCTAAAGCCGTTCCGTCATCATCCTGCAAACCGCAGTTGAACGCGCCTGAGCTGAGTCGTCATCGGGCGGGCTGGCAAGGGCGAGCGCTGTTGCATTTTTAAGAGCGAGATTTCTGATTTTGTCTGACGCTGTCTGATAAGTCGCGCATAGGCACTAGCGCAGTAGGTTGGGCTGAAGTAGCAACGATGCCCAACGTTTGTGATCCATCCGATTGTTGGGTTTCGCTATAGCTCAACCCAACCTACCGGGCTAGTGCTCTGTTCCATCAAAACCTTTACAAATGAAATCGATGGATTTGTTCGTCAGGCAAGGCGCAAACCGGAGCAATACCGAGTGGTATTGCGAGGATTTGCTTTCGCAGCATGACGGACAAAGACG
>JAITMV010000069.1 GCA_031277295.1 Burkholderiaceae bacterium
GACAAAGGCGGCAAAGGCGCTGAAACGCAGGTCGGCTGGAACATCAAGGAAAACAAGGAAGCGTGAAGCGCATTTTCCATCTTGCTGCCTCCTTCGGCAAAGCGAAAGGAGGCAGCGCGCAAGCGTAGGGCGGGGTTCATCCCGCCATTGCGCCGCTTCACGAAACCGGGAGATGGCGGGGCGAACCCCGGAACCCCGCCCTACGCTTGCTATTTTTAACTTTTCACAAGGAGCAACGCAATGCCACGCGACTACCGCTTCAAATGGCCCCTGGCAAACAACACGATCCCCGGCCCACGCAGCCTGTTTGGCATGGTTCGCGACAATGGGAGAAGACCGCATCACGGTTGGGATCTTCGAGCTATGACCGGCACGCCCTGCTATGCGACGGCGGGTGGGAGAGTTGTGAGCATAAGGGATAGAACCGGATATGGACTTACTCTCGATATCCATCTAGACCATATGATAGATGGTGGACCGGTATATCTTCGATTAGCCCACCTGTCGCGAGTGGCTGATGGTATGGAGACGGGCACAAGGGTTAGTCAAGGCCAATTGGTATGTTATACGGGGAACTCTGGCGCTTCCAATGGTGCTCATCTTCATTTTGAGTATATGAAGCGATCCGAACCGTCACCAGGAGAACTTGGAATTAAACATCGATACAATCCCGCAAAGGTTTACGGTGATGCAACCCCCGGACAAACCTACTGTGAACCATGTACAGGAGGATGAGAGCATGGACTTTAATAAATTTTTTTCAATTGTTATTTTTCTATTGGTGGTATTTGTCACAGGTTGCATGAGTTCAATAGATAAATTCGAAAAGGAAGAATTAGAAGATCTTCGAAAATCTATTAAGCACGCCCCTGTTCTCGTGCCAGGCAGCGAACGTCAACCTTGTTGCATAGACATACTCATAACAGATACACAGGCTAGAGACATTTTCAATAAAATGCCAGGCTCCACGCTGTTGACCGCGCCAACCAAAGGAACTTGCCTTTCTAGCAGGCTTGCAAAAATAAATCAGGGCTTAATGTGTACTGCCATAAAATCGAACCCAAATGATCCTGAGTCGTATTGGTGTAAAATGACGATAGATTACACCACTGGAACGATGAAAAAAATAGACGTGAATGAATATTTGAATTGCGATGATAATCAAGATGATGAGGAGGAGGATTAGCAAGCGTAGGGCGGGGTTCAGCCCGCCATTGCGCCGCTTCACGAAACCGGGAGATGGCGGAGTGAACCCCGCCCTACGCTTGCTATTTTTCACTTTTCACAAGGAACAACGCAATGCCCCGCGACTACCGCTTCAAATGGCCCCTGGCAAACAACACGATCCCCGGCCCACGCAGCCTGTTTGGCATGGTTCGCGACAATGGGAGAAGGCCGCATCACGGTTGGGACCTTCGAGCTATGACCGGCACGCCCTGCTATGCGACGGCGGGCGGGAGGGTTGTGAGCATAAGGGAAAGGACCGGATATGGCCGTACCCTTGACATCCATCTTGACCACATGATAAATGGTTCAGCAGTGTATCTTCGGTTGGCGCACCTGTCGAAAATAGCTGACGGTATAGAGATAGGCACCAGGGTAGGCCAAGGCCAATTGGTTTGTTATACCGGGAATTCTGGCTCATCGTCCACTGGCGCTCATCTTCATTTTGAGTATATGAAAAATTTTAATCCCTCACCAGGAGAACTTGGACTTCAAGACCGATACAATCCAGTAATTATTTATGGTGACGTGACTCCTGGGAAAACTCATTGCGAAGCATGTACTGGAGGGCAATAAAATGAATATCAAAAATTTTTTCCTCTTGTTGAGCATCTTGTTGACAGGATTTGCTGCAGGATGCATGAGTTTGGCAGACAAGCGAGAGATGGAAGAACTGAGAGAGGCTCTTCACAGTCGGCCCAATCTAATACCCGGCGGGGAATATAGACCTTGTTGTATGGTTATATCAATAATTGACAAACAAGCTAAAGATATTTTCGATAAAATGCCTAGCAACACATTATTATCAACACCAACCAAAGGGACTTGCCTCGATAATACTATCGTCAAAGTCGCCGAAGGGACAATGTGCACTGCCGTCGAGTCACATCCGAATGATCCAACACTATATTCATGCACTATTATAATAAACTATTCTACGGGAACAACACAAAAAATAGATATCAATGAATATTTAAATTGTGACGAAGAAGATTAACTATAGCAAGCGTAGGGCGGGGTTCACCCCGCCATTGCGCCGCTTCACGAAACCGGGGGATGGCGGGGTGAACCCCGGAACCCCGCCCTACGCTTGCTATTTTTCACTTTTCACAAGGAACAACGCAATGCCCCGTGACTACCGCTTCAAATGGCCCCTGGCAAACAACACGATCCCCGGCCCGCGCAGCCTGTTTGGCATGGTTCGCGACAATGGGAGAAGGCCGCATCATCCTAGAAACCGCAGTTGGACGCACTCGAGCAGGCCGTCATCGGGTGGGCTGGCAAGGCGCGAGGACACCGCAGGCTACTGCCTGCAAGGACGAGCAACACCGCCAGCGCGCCCGAGGGCGGCCTGATCGGGTGCGTAGCGCTTTCACCCAAGCGGTGAAGGCTATCGAAGTCCCGAAAGTCAGCGTCCGTGCGATGTTCCTGAAGGTAACAAGCGGTCAACTGCGGTTTCTAGGATTCTGGTTGGGATCTTCGAGCTATGACTGGCACACCCTGCTATGCGACGGCGGGTGGGAGGGTTGTGAGCATAAGGGAAAGGACCGGATACGGCCGTACCCTTGATATCCATCTTGACCATATGATAAATGGTTCACCAGTGTATCTTCGGTTGGCGCATTTATCGAAGGTGGCTGATGGTATAGAGGTAGGTACCAGGGCAGGCCAAGGCGAGTTGGTTTGTTATACCGGAAATTCTGGCTCATCGTCGACCGGGCCTCATCTTCATTTTGAGTATATGAAAGATAGTGAACCCACAAGGGGTTTGGACGGACTTTCACGTCGACACAACCCAGCGAATATTTACGGAGATGTCGCACCCGGACAAACTTACTGCGAGCCATGCACTGGAGGATGAAGAGATGAGTTCTAATAATTTTCGTTTTCTTTTTATATTTCTACTGGTAGGATTTATTAGTGGTTGCATGAGCTTGGCAGATAAAAGAGATATGGAAGAACTAAGAGCAGCCGTTAATCTCCGAGCAACTATTATACAAGGAGGGGAATATTGGCCCTGCTGTATGCTCATATCTATAGCTGGAGAACATGCCAAAGAAATTTTCAGTAAAATGCCCGATAATACTTTACTGACGTTGCCAACAAAAGGGACTTGTCTTGATGGCGATGTCGTAAAAGTTAGTGAAGGGACAATCTGTATTGCTAGAGAGTCAAAACTAGATGACCCAGATTTATATTCATGCAAAATAACAATGAACTACGCTACTGGCGCAACGCAAAAAGTAGATGTTCAGGATTATTTAAATTGTTACGAAGAAGAATAACGGTAGCTGTGCAGCAAGCGTAGGGCGGGGTTCACCCCGCCGCCATTACGCCGCTTCACGAAACCGGGGGATGGCGGGGTAAACCCCGCCCTACGCTGGCTATTTTTCACTTTTCACAAGGAACAGCGCAATGCCCCGCGACTACCGCTTCAAATGGCCCCTGGCAAACAACACGATCCCCGGCCCAGGCAGCCTGTTCGGCATGGTTCGCGACAATGGGAGAAGGCCGCCCCATCCTAAAAGAACCAGGGATGGGGGCTGACGGCGTATCAAATGTGCCGCGCGTACTTTCGGGGCCGCGAGCGCCCACCCCTACCCTCCCCCAAAGGGGCTTCAGGTATGGAACACTGGGACGATTTTTGCAAGGCCGAGTTCTTGATTGCCGGGTCAATCGGTTGAACCGACAACGCTCAACGCTCCGCATGGCGCGTGCGCCAGTACAAGAAACCGGCTACCCCAAAGTTCAGCAAATTCCAGCCGATGCCATTGACGAAGGCGGCGCGGTAGCCGCCGGTCAGATCGAATATCCAGCCCGACAGCCAGCCGCCCAGCGCCATGCCCAGTAGCGTGGCCATGATGACGGCGCCGACGCGCGCGCCGGCTTCGCGCGCCGGGAAATGCTCGCGCACGATGATGGCGTAGGACGGCACGATGCCGCCCTGAAACAGCCCGAACATGGCCGAAATGATGTACAGGGGAACCAGGCCGTCGAATGGCAGAAACAGCAGTAGCGCCAGCCCTTGCAGCGCCGAGCCGAGCAGCAGTGTGCGGATGCCGCCGATGTGGTCGCAGATCCAGCCCGAGATCAACCGGCTGGCGATGCCCGAGGCCAGCATCAGCGACAGCATCTCGGCGCCGCGCGCCGCGCCGTAGCCTAGGTCGGTGCAGTAGGCGACGATGTGGACTTGCGGCATCGACATCGCCACGCAGCAGGCGACGCCGGCCACGCCCAGCAGCATTTGCGCGCGGCCCGGCGACAGGCCGAAGGGCCGTTCGCCGGGCGTTTTGACCACACCCACAACCGGCGCGGACGGCTCGGCGGTGACGGCGGGCGGGCGCTGGCGCATCAACAGGGCCAGCAGCGCCATGCCGATGCCGCAAAACAGGCCCATCGCGGCGTAGGTGGGACGCCAGCCGATGCTGTCGATGCCCCACTGCGCCAGCGGCGGCCAGACCGTGCCCGCCACGTAGTTGCCGCTGGCGCAGATGGCCACCGCGATGCCGCGCCGCCGCTGCCACCACAGGCTGGTGTCGGCCATCAGCGGCGCGAAGGTGGATGCGCCGCCCAGCAGCCCGAGCAGCCCGTGCCCCAGCCCGAAGGTCCAGATGTTGGGCGCCAGCGCCGCCAGCACAAAGCCGCCGCATACCGCTGCCGCGCCGATCCACAGCACGCGCGTGATGCCCCAGCGGTCGGCCCAACGGCCCGTCCACAGGCCGCCTAGACCCAGGCAGATCATCATCGCCGTATAGGGCAGCGAGGCGTTGGCGCGGGTGATGCCGAATTCTGTCTGTACCGCCGGCAGTACCACCGACACCGCGTACATGCTGCTGTTGCCCAGGGTGACGATCAGCACCGTGACCAGCAGCCGCCAGGCGGCGGTGCGCGAATCGATCAGGCTGGCGTCGGCGGCGGCGGCGGTAGTGGACATGCGGTGCAGCGTAGCAGAGATGCCTGATGGGAATCGGGCGTGGGGATGTTAACGTTGAGCGTTCGGCGTGGAATACCTATTTCGGAAGAAACGTTCTGGACGCCAAACACCAAACGCCCATGCGCACCCGCTTCATCCTGATCCAGACCAGCCACGCCGGCAACGTGGGCGCGGCGGCGCGGGCGTTGAAGGTGATGGGCTTCGACGACCTGGTGCTGGTGGCCCCGCGCTGGCCTGACGTGCTGACCCGCCCCGAGGCGATAGAGCGCGCCAGCGGCGCCACCGACGTGCTGGCGCGCGCGCGCGTTGTGCCGACGCTGGATGAGGCGCTGCATGGCATGACCCACGTTTGCGCCACGGCGATGACGCCGCGCGATTTCGGCCCGCCCACGCGCACGCCGCGCGATTATTTCGATGGGCTGCTGAAGCAAGGACAAGCCGCGCCGTCCTCGCCCGCGCCAGATGGCGTAGCGTTTTTGTTCGGCAGCGAGCGTTATGGCATGAGCAATCAGGACGTGTACCGCTGCCACGTCGCGCTGTCAATACCGACTGCGCCGGATTACGGTTCGCTCAATCTGGCGGCGGCGGTACAACTGATTGCCTATGAGTGGCGGCTGGCGCTCGGGGGCTTCGGCGTGCGGCCCGCCGCCGCGCCGCCACGCCACGCCGATGCGGCCCAGGTCGCCGCCATGCTGACGCACTGGCGGCAGGCGTTGGAGGCGATTGGTTTTCTCGACCCCGCCGCGCCCAAAAAGCTGATACCGCGGCTGGCCCGGTTATTCAATCGGGCCCAGTTGACGCTGGAAGAAATTCACATTCTTCGAGGTATCGCCAAGGCCATGCTGGAATCTCGTCGATAGATCTGTTTTGTATTACAATGCGTCATACATCGATGGAGAAATCGCCATGACCGCCATTGCCGCCGCCATTTCCATCCGCCTGCCCACGCAAGACGAAACCTTGCTGGAGCGCGCCGCGCGCCATCTGGGTGTGAGCAAGTCCGAATTCATCCGGCGCAGCATCGCCGCCTATGCCGCCAAGGTAATGCCCGGCGGGCTGTCGGAGGCTGAGATTGACGCCCGCCACATCGGCCAGGGCGGTGGCCTGCGCGCCGCGCAAAGCGTGGCCGATCCGCACAAGCGGGCCGTGCTGGAGCGTCTGCGTGAAAAACACGGCTACGCTGGCTGACACCGGCTTTTTAGTCGCGCTGTTCAACGACGGCGACCGCCACCACATGGGTGCCCGCCAGATGCTGGCCGAGTTGGCCGGCACGCGCCTGTACACCGTCTGGGAAGTGTTGACCGAGGCTGGCCATTTGCTCAACGATACCGGCAAACTGCACCTGATGCGCTGGGCCGCCGCCGGGCGCTTGACGGTGCTGGCCAGCGACCCGGCTGATCTGGGCGGCATGGCCGACTTCATGGCGCGTTACGCCGACGCCGACTTGACCGACGTGGCGCTGATCTTTGCCGCCGACCGCGAGCGCATCCACAGCATCCTGACCGTTGATCGCAAGGACTTCGACCGCTACCGCAGCCCGGCGGGTAAGCGGATCAAACGCCTGTGGGTCAAAGATTAAGGCGCGAAAATAGCGCCTATCATGCTCGACCGCATCCGCTCCTACACCCAAGCCATCCTCGAACGCGACCCCGCCGCGCGCAGCGTGTGGGACGTGGTCTTTTCCTATCCCGGTTTTCATGCGCTGGTGCTGCACCGGCTGGCGCACCCGCTGTGGCGCGCCGGCTGGCACTGGCTGGCGCGCTGGATTTCGCACTGGGGTCGCTTTCTCACCGGCATTGAAATCCACCCCGGCGCCACTATCGGCCAGCGCGTGTTCATCGACCACGGCATGGGCGTGGTGATTGGCGAAACCGCGGAAATCGGTGACGATTGCACCATCTACCAAGGCGTCACGCTGGGCGGCACGTCGCTGACCAAGGGCAGCAAGCGGCATCCCACGCTCGGCCAGGGTGTCATCGTCGGCGCCAACTCGCAGGTGCTGGGCGGCTTTACCGTTGGCGACGGGGCCAAGATCGGCTCCAACGCCGTCGTCACCAAGCCCGTGCCCGCCGGAGCGACGGCAGTCGGCAACCCGGCTCGCATCATTCAGACCGACGCCGACGCGGCGCGCGAAGAAACCGCCGCCAAAATGGGTTTTTCAGCCTACGGCGTGACGCAAAACGACGACCCCGTCAGCCAGGCGCTACGTGGCCTGATCGACAGCGCGGCGACGCAAGAACACCAGATCGCGCTGTTGTGGCAAGCGCTCGAAAAACTGGCCGGCCGGATCGACCCCGGCAGTGACCACCCCGATTGCCTGCCCACCGACGCCGCGCGGCAAGAAAACTTTGCCGCCGAGCGGCTGAACGAATTGGTCGGCAAGTAAACCAGACCACGCCAGAGACCACGCGCGCATGTCTTCCGTCAACGTGTCCTTGCCCGGCTTCAACGCGCCAGCGGCGGGGTTCGATCAGCCGTTTGAGATGCTCGAAGCCTGCCACGAGCGCGTACAACGCAGCCTTGATTTGCTGCTGCGCGTGCGCCAGCACGTGGCGCGGCAGGGCCACGACGCCGATTCGCGCCGCGCCGTGGCTGACGTGCTGCGTTATTTCGATCTGGCCGCGCCGCTGCACCATCAGGACGAGGAGTTGCACCTGTTCCCGCTTTTGCGCGCGCATCCCGAGCCGCCGGTGCGCGCGGCGGTGGTGCAACTGGAAAAAGAACACCGGCGGATGGACGCCACTTGGGCACGGCTGCGCGCGCTGCTGCTGCGCTGGCGCGATGATGCCGGGCCGCCAGTCGCGAGCGCGGATGAAGACGCCCTGATCGACGCCTTCATCGCCTTGTACCAGGACCATGTTCCGCTGGAAGAAACGCTGGTCTACCCGGCCGCCCGCGCTGCGCTGGATACCCCCGCACTGATGAACATGGGCCGCGAAATGGCGGCTCGGCGCAAGCAAGGGTGAGTGTTTAGGGCGACGCTGAATAAGTCCCTGCGGATGAGCGCGCCTCGGTTTGGGATGGACTGCCAGGCGCAAAGCGCAGCAATACCTGGCGGTATTGCGAGTATTTGCAACGAAGCAGACCGCCCAAAGCGAGGATGCGCTCGCCGCATGGGACTGGGTGAGGCGTTGCCTTAACCTGGAAACCACAGTTGAACACGCCCGAGCTTAGTCGTCATCGGGTGGGCTGGCAAGGGTGAGCACCGCGGCTCCAAGTTTTGGCGGCCTGATCATCGGCGCGTAGCTTGAAGATAACAAGCGCTCAACTGCGGTTTCCAGGTTTAACCGCTGTCCGGCGGTTTGGGCGGTTCACACACGATAGACGGTTTTCCTCTACGCCTGCCCGCCGACATGGTGGTCGTTAATCCCGAGCATCGCAAGATCGCCGAAGGGCTGTGGCAACTTTCAGAGGGCACCATCGATACACCGGAAAAATTCGCCGCCAAGCGCGCCGACAGCCGCGAGTGCCGCAACTGCCACAACTTCCAGTCGATGGACTTCGCCGAGCAAAACACCCGCAGCGGCCGCGAGCACCAGGTGGCGATGGACACCAACCAGACCTGCATCGACTGCCACCAAGGCATCGCGCGCGCCCTGCCGCCAATCGAGCAGCACATCGGCGCACCCAAAGCCAACCCGGCCGATTTGGGCAAGCCCGAGATCACTGAGCCGATTCAGTAATCAGGTTCATCTCAGTTTCCCACGACGCTCACGCGCCACCCGCGACGCATGAAACATTTGGCGTAGGGGCAACCCTTGTGGTTGCCCTGTGTGCGCGACACCGGCCCTTGTCCAGTGGATACAAGGGCAACCACACGGGTTGCCCCTACAGCGGTCGCGCTAAACGGGTCAAGTTTCATCTCAGGCGCAAAGCGCAGCAATACCGGACGGTATTGCGAGCATTTGCAACGCCGCCCTGGGCGCGAAGGCGCGGTTTTATGTACAGATATTTATGCAACTAGGCACTAGGTTCAGGAACTTTCCGGGCACTCACCATCCAACCCCAGCAGCGGCACGCCCAAGGCGCTGGCGGCAGCGCGCAAATCGACATCCAGCGTGGCCAGCGGCAGCTCCAGGCGCTGCGCCAGTTCCAGATAGGCCGCGTCATAAAGGGTAAGGCGATGCAACTCGGCCAGTCGGCTGGCGGTTATCCACGCCTGCTCGGCGGTCTGGCCGTCCAGTGCGACCGGCAGCGTTTGCAAAAACGCGATGCGCTGGTACCGGGTTTGCGAGGTGATGCGGCCGCGCCGTTCGGCCATCGTCAAGGCGTTGAGCACTTCGAGGGGCCACAGGGACGGCGCGTGCGCGCCGCCCTCAGCCAAGCGGATCAGCAAGGCATCGGCAACCGGCGTGGCCTCGTCCTCAAAACACCAGGTCAGAGCAACAGAGCTGTCGAGGACGAAACTCACGGACGCCCTTCATTGACCAGTTCCTTGATGGACAGACCACCCAAAGTGACGCCTTTGCGCAGTTCCAGCAACATCTTGGCCGCTTGTTTGGCCTTGGCACGGTCAAACGCCGGCTGAATGGGCCCCAGCCGCGCGACAGCCTTGCCGTGCCGGGTAATGATGAATTCCTCGCCCACGGCGACTTTGTCGAGCAGGCCGCTCAACTTGTTTTTGGCTTCAAACAATGCGATTTGGTGCATGGCGGCACCTCGATTATGGCTAGATAATGGCTAGATATTATAGGAGGTTCCCAAAAGTTTTCCAGGCCCCTGAGGTACGCAGCAAGTTGGCGGGGTAAACCCCGCCCTGCTGAGGCTGTCGCGAAAGGATCAGGGCGACCACGAGAGCCGCCCCTACGCCAATCCTCTGTCAGGAAATTTCGTAGGGGCAGGCCTTGTGCCTGCCCTTTTGCGCCACCTTCTACTGCGCTGGAGGAAGGCGTATCAGCGCCTCAGGGGGAATGTCATTTCACACCACCACCGGCTCCGGCTCCAGCCGGATGCCGAAGCGTTCATAAACGCTGGTCTGGATCGCTCCCGCCAGCGTCATGACCTCGCCGCCGGTGGCGGGCTGCTCGCGCCCGCCGCGATTGATGAGCACCAGCGCCTGTTTATCGTACACGCTGGCGTTGCCGACCGATTTACCCTTCCAGCCACAGGCGTCGATCAGCCAGCCGGCGGCCAATTTGATGCTGCCGTCGGGCATCGGGTAATGCACCACTTTCGGGTCGCGCCCGATGATGTCGGCGCACTGCTCGGGACTGACGGTGGGATTTTTGAAAAAGCTGCCGGCGTTGCCGATGACTGCCGGGTCGGGCAGCTTGGCGCGACGAATGGCGACCACCCAGTCATGAATCTGCCGTGCACCAGGGGCGCGGATGCCGGTCTCGGCCACCTTGCGTTCCAAGTCCAGATAGCCGAGCACGGGCCGCCACGCCTTGGGCAAAGCCAGTCGCACGCGCAAGATCAGCGCGCGGCCGGCCAACCCCATATCGCCGGGCTTCGCGGGCGCATGCTTGAACACCGAGTCGCGATAGCCAAAGCCGCACTGCGCCGCGTTCAGGGTAAACGTCTCGCCGCTGTGCAGATCAATGGCGTCCAATTCGTGAAAGCGGTCTTGCAACTCCACCCCGTAAGCGCCGATGTTCTGCACCGGGCTAGCGCCGACGGTGCCGGGAATCAGCGCCAGGTTTTCCAGCCCCGGCAGCCCTTGGTCGAGCGTCCAGCCGACCAGCGCGTGCCAGTTCTCACCCGCGCCAGCCTCGACGATCACCTCACGCGCCGTTTCGCCCACCACGCGCCGGCCCGCGACCTCCACCTTCAGCACCACCGCCTTCACGTCACCGGTCAGCACGATGTTGCTGCCGCCGCCCAGAACGAACTTTGACCGAGCGCCCCACCCGGCATCGGCCAACAGATCGCGCACGTCGCTTTCGCCGCGCACGCGCACCAGCGCGGCGGCGCGGGCGGCGATGCCAAAACTGTTGAGCCGCGCCAGGGCGACGTTGCGTTCCACGATCATGGGAGAATTGTCGCATCCGAGGTTTTGCGTTGAGCGTTTAGCGTTTGGCGTGGAACATTTCGAAGCGCGGCGTTGATGAAAAAAGAGGTATTCACGCGCAACGCTCAATGCCAAACGGAGAAAACATCCATGCCCTCCTTCGACACGGTTTGCCAGCCCGACATGGTGGAAGTCAAGAACGCGGTGGACAACGCCGCCAAAGAGATCGGCACCCGCTTCGACTTCAAAGGCACCAGCGCCGCCATCGAGTTGAAAGACAAAGAAATCACCCTGCTCGGCGACGCCGAATTCCAGCTTCAGCAGATCGAGGAAATCCTCCGTGGCAAGCTCGCCAAGCGAGGCGTTGATGTGCGCTTTCTGGACAAAGGCGCGGTGCAGAAGATAGGCGGCGACAAAGTCAAGCAACCGTTCAAGGTCAAAAACGGCATCGCCGCCGAAGACGGCAAGAAAATCCAGAAGCTCATCAAGGACAGCAAGCTGAAGGTACAGGCCGCCATCCAGGGTGACGCTGTCCGCGTCAGCGGCGCCAAGCGCGACGACTTGCAGGCGGCGATGGCATTACTGCGCAAGGAAATGACGCAGTTGCCATTGAGCTTTGACAATTTCCGCGATTAGGCAAGCGCCATGCCATGTTCCGCGCCGCTACGCTTTGCCTCGTCGCAGCGCTGATCGCTGTCCTATTGCCGGCCTGGGCGCGCACCGAGGTATCGCTGCAAGGCATGTTGAGTGGCCAGGCGCTGCTGCTGGTTGGCGGCGGCACGCTACGCGCCGTCGCGCCGGACGAGACCTGGCAGGACGTCAAGGGCAACGCTGAATAAGTCCCTGCGGATGAAGCGTCGCCTTAATCCGAATGGCACTTACTTTAGCTACCGCCCCCGCGATGAATGATCGCAAGTACTTGAAAGACAAGGCAAAGGCGGCTGACCCTGGCTCGATAGGATGGTTGGTTACGAAACACCCAAACC
>JAITMV010000071.1 GCA_031277295.1 Burkholderiaceae bacterium
ACCAGTTGCGGCGGTTGCGAAGCGTCTTGCGGCAAGACGATGTTGACCTTGTCTCCCACCGGGTCTTCCACCGGCGCGACCACGAGCCGGAGCGCGCCGTTCCAGGCGCCGGCCTTCAACTTCAACCAGATTTGCGGTATGCCGTAGGGTTGAGGAAAGTCGTTTATGAATCCCTGTCCCGCTTTTGGCTGTACATCCTGAACGCTCAGGACGCCGTCGGAATTGACCGCTATCGGAACGCCCATAGCGGCGCAGTCTTCGCCCCCACCATACGACTGAAGTCCATAGGCGCTCATGCTGCACCACAAAGTCCATTGCACGTTGGACAGCGGGTTGGCGGCATTGCCTAAGTAGGCGCTGAATTTGTCCGTGCTCATGTTGTGGATGGCGTAGCTCGGAATTGGGATCGCGAGGCCATTGTCATCGTAGAGCCAATCCAGGTAGCCGCCGACATCCAATCGACCGGCCCCATAGGTCTGCCCGACGATGATGACGGGCGTGCTGACCAGGAAAAGAGTCGTAGAGTTAGTGGCGTAGCCGTTTTCGCCGGAGTTGCCGCTGCGCGCGGTGATGGTCACGGCGGCTGGGTTGTTCGATTGCATCAGCGCGTTCAGCTTTTGACCGACGGGTGACTGGTACAAGCCGGTCTCGGAAATGTATCCCACGTTCTCATCGCCGCCGGGAATACCATTGACCTCCCAGACGACCGGGTAGCTCAGGTTGCGGGAAGTTTTGAAAAACTGAAACGACTTGCCTTGGTTGATTTCAGTTTCGTTGATGAAATTGAGTGCGACCTCGCCATCCGGCGTGACATCGATCAAGGGTGTCGGCTCCAAGTTGATCGTCACTTCTTCCGTGTTGCTCCAAGCACTTTGCTGCACCGTGGCGGTACCTGAAACGGCCTCCGGCGCGCCGCCTCCAACCGGCGTATGGCTTGCGCTGACCGTGAACACACCCTTGACGCTGTCAAACGGAACCTCCACGGATGCGTAGCCGCCAATCACGTTGATGGCGGTGGAACCAGCGGTTGCATACCCGACGTCGAGGCCACTGGGCAGGGGCGGCGTGGTGAGGCTGAGGACTGAAAAGGTGGCTTGCAGGTTGGCGGGGCCTTCGTAGTCCTGACCGTTCAAGCGGATATGCAGCTTCATCATGCGGGTCGTGCGCAAGTAGTCGCAGTTCCACCAACTGAAGTGCGAAACCGTGACTTGCATGGCCAGCCCGGTGGGGCTGTCGGGCGCCGCGACAACGATGCCCTTGAGTTCTTCCGTCCACTTTCCGGTGGCGCTGTTCATGCTCCACGCGGGCACTTCGTCGCCGACCTTGAGCACCGCGCCATCGGGGTTACGGGCCGCATACAGCGGCACGGTGACGGTGGCGGTCTGGCCGGATTTGAGTTGGAGTTTCTGCCCACCTTGGACAAAGCTGAAATCAACCATGCCCATGCTCACCATGATGCCGTTGTTCGGCTGCATCGGGTTGCCAGGGAATCCGGCCGGGTTGGCGGCGGCGTTATAGGGCGTGATTTGGACCTCGACCGCTCCGGTGACCGGCTTGCCATCCGACGTCACAAAACTGTTGGCGCCAACCACGACCTTGGCGCCGTCGGGCCCGGCAAAGGCGCCGCCCTGCTCAAAGCTCGCCGCCGACTGGCGCGACGCAATGGGCAACAAGGTGGCAAAAAAGTTTCCGCCTTGCTTGCCAAGATTCAAAGGCATGACCTGATCGACATACCCCGCCTTGCTCAGTTGCACAACGACGTCACCGTCGGGCACCGAGACAGCGGCCAGATCACCCTTGGCGTCGGTGCGGCCCTGCGCCAGCAAGTTCGTGCCGCCAGCGTCGAATACCTTGACGGCCACATCGCTGCCAATGCTATCGCCTTGATTGCTGCTGGCATCGACGTGGCCAGTCAAACTGACCGGCTGCACGACTACCGGCGGCTCGGTTCCTCCGCCGCCGCCACCACCGCCACCCCCTCCGTCATCGTCGTCATCGTTACCGCCACATCCAGACAACGAGACGAACAGGCACAACATCAACATGCCGAGCCAAGACTGAAATTTGCGCATTGAGTAAATTGAAAACATACGATGAATTCCCGCAACGTGTTGATTTGACCTTGCACCAAAACATATTTCAGGCAAGAAAAACCCAATCCTCATAAGGAAAGAAGCATCGCAATTTTATAGTGAATGTGAACTCAATATTTGAGGAGAACAGGGGAATTCTTGTGGTCGCCACCTCTACGGTTGCCCCAACGCAACGGAGGGAGGGCCCGTTTTGACGGCATGAGCGGGCATGATGAATTTGTTCACAGGTTCTCAGGTTTTTCAAAGTCTTGCGGCGGCGGTTGTCTGACCCCCTCCCCCTTCTGGGGAGGGCAGGGGTGGGGGCCAGGCACCTCTACATGAACCCCCGCTTTTCAAGTGCCGGTCGGCCCCCATCCCAGCCCCCACGCCTTTGCGGGGGCAGGCTTTTCCCCCAGAGGGGGAGAAATTCAAGACCTTGAAGGGGGTGGCTCTCAGCGCCGAAGCCTGCGCAACTCATCCACAATCAACCCGATAGCGCCCACGGTGATGGCGGCGTCGGCGATGTTGAAGGCGGGAAAGTGGCCGCGATAGAACAGCGGAGCCAGCCAGGACCAGTGAAAGTCGAGATAGTCCACCACATAGCCGTGCTGCAGGCGGTCCAGCACGTTGCCGAGCGCGCCGCCGAGGATCAGGCTCAGAGAGAAAGCGAACAGTTTCTGCGCCGAATGCGCGCGCAGCAACCAGACGATGAAAACCGACACGGCCAGCGCCAGCCCAACGAAGAACCAGCGTTGCCAGCCGCTGGCGCCGGCCAAAAACGAAAACGCCGCGCCGGTGTTGTGCGCCCGCACGATGTTGAAAAAGCCGGTGACCACCGTGCTGCCGCCTGGCGGGTAGTGCGCCACGATCAGGTATTTGGCGATCTGGTCGGCCACGATCACCAGGGCGGCGAGGGCGAGCCAGGGGAGCAGGCGGGTGTGAGATGAGGCCATCAGATTTGCAATGAATACCAATGTTGTGAATCAGGCGTAGGGCGGGGTTCACCCCGCCATTTCACCGCCAAGCTATCCGGGATGGCGGGGTGAACCCCAATACTGGTCACTTAAGCGCACAGACCGATGAGTGTCGTCATTCCCGCGCAGGCGGGAATCCACGCAGGATGCGCAAGAAAAGCCAGTTCCAAGGCGTGATGCCGCTGGATTCCCGCCTGCGCGGGAATGACGAAATAAAGGTTCATGTCGTTAACTGAAC
>JAITMV010000238.1 GCA_031277295.1 Burkholderiaceae bacterium
AGCGATGAATACGTGCTGCACGTGGCCAACCAGAACCCGCACGTCGAGCGCCTGCTGCTGACCGCCTTCGTGCTGCAACTGCCCGAGCACAAGGTGCGCGTGATCGCGCCCGACGTGGGGGGCGGTTTTGGCTCCAAGATTTTTCTCTACGCCGAGGACGTGGCGCTGACCTGGGCGGCGCGTCAACTGGGTTGCGCCATCAAGTGGACCGCCGAGCGCGGTGAAGCGTTTTTGAGCGATGCCCACGGGCGCGACCACCTGACCCACGCCGAACTGGCGCTGGATAAGGACGGCAAATTCCTCGCCATGCGCGTGCGCACCGACGCCAATCTGGGCGCGTACCTGTCTACCTTCGCTTCCGCCGTGCCGACCATCTTGTACGGTACCCTGCTGGCTGGGCAGTACGCGACGCCGCAGATTTACGTCGAAGTGGACGGCTGGTTCACCAGCACCGCGCCGGTGGACGCCTACCGCGGCGCCGGCCGCCCCGAGGCGACCTATGTGGTCGAGCGGCTGGTCACTCGCGCGGCCTGGGAGACCGGGCTGGCGCAAGACGTTATCCGCCGCCGCAACTTCATCACCCAGTTTCCGCACCAGACCCCGGTGGCGCTGCAATACGACACCGGCGATTACGCCGCGTGCATGGATCAGGCGCGGCAACTGGCCGACGTGGCTGGCTATGAGGCGCGCAAACAAGCCAGCGCCGCCAAGGGCTTGAAACGCGGCATCGGCTACAGCAGCTATATCGAAGCCTGCGGCCTGGCACCCAGCAACATCGCTGGCGCCCTGGGCGCGCGCGCCGGGTTGTTTGAGTGCGGCGAGGTGCGCGTCCACCCGACCGGCAGCGTCACGGTATTCACCGGCTCGCACAGCCACGGGCAGGGGCACGAAACCACCTTTGCTCAACTGGTGGCGGCGCGGCTTGGCATTGACCCCGCGCAGGTCGATGTGGTGCACGGCGACACCGGGCGCATTCCGTTCGGCATGGGCACCTACGGCAGCCGCTCGCTGTCGGTTGGCGGCACCGCCATCATGAAGGCGTTGGACAAGATCGAGGCCAAGGCCAAGAAGATCGCCGCGTACCTGATGGAAGCCAGCGATGCCGACATCGAGTTTTCGGGCGGCGAGTTCAAGGTCAAGGGCACTGACAAGAAAATCCCCTTTGCCCAGGTCGCGCTGACCGCTTACGTGCCGCACAACTACCCGCTCGACAGACTGGAGCCGGGCCTGAACGAAACCGCGTTTTACGACCCGACCAATTTCACTTTCCCGGCCGGCACCTACATCTGCGAGGTCGAGGTCGATCCCGCCACCGGCGCGGTGCGCGTTGACCGCTTCACGGCGGTGGACGACTTCGGCGTCATCATCAACCCCATGATCGTGCAAGGCCAGGTTCACGGCGGCCTGGTGCAAGGCATCGGCCAGGCGCTGATGGAGCACGGCATCTACGACGCCGACAGCGGCCAATTGCTGACCGGCAGCTACATGGACTACGCCATGCCGCGCGCGGCGGATTTCCCCGAGTTCAAACTCGGCCACGTCTGCACCCCCTGCACCCACAACCCCATCGGCAGCAAGGGCTGCGGCGAGGCCGGGGCCATCGGCTCGCCGCCGGCCGTCATCAACGCCGTGCTGGACGCGCTCAAGGAATTGGGCGTCAGAGACCTGGACATGCCCGCGACTTCGGCGCGCGTGTGGCAGGCGATTCAGCAAGCTAGAGTTTGAGGAGATCGATTCATGTACGCATTCGCTTTTGACCGCCCCACCACGCTGCAAAACGCCCTCGCGCTGGTGCAGGCTGGCGGCCAACCGCTGGCCGGCGGGCAGACCCTGCTGGCCTCGATGAAACTGCGCTTGGCCGCGCCCGAGCGGCTGGTTGATCTGGCCGGGTTGAAAGAACTGGCCGGCATCCGCAAAGAGGGCGCCGGCCTTGTCATCGGGGCGATGACCCGCCACGCCGACGTTGCCGAAAACCGCGAGGTGCAGGCCGCCATTCCCGCGCTGGCCGCCGTCGCTGCCGGCATCGGCGACCGACAGGTGCGCGCGATGGGCACCCTGGGCGGGTCGCTGGCCAACAACGACCCCGCCGCCGACTACCCGGCGGCGGTGCTGGCGCTGGGCGCCACCATCGTCACCACTGGGCGAGAAATCGCCGCCGACGACTTCTTCCAGGGCCTGTTCGCCACCGCGCTGCAAGACGGCGAGATGATTACCGCCGTACGCTTTCCCACCCCAAAGCGCGCCGCCTGGATGAAGTTCCACCAACCCGCCTCGCGCTTCGCCCTGATCGGCGTCTTCGTCGCCGACACCGGCAGCGGTGTGCGCGTGGCGGTGACGGGCGGCGGCAACGGCGTCTTTCGTCACCCCGGCCTTGAAGCCGCCCTGAGCAAAATCTTCACCCCCGAAGCCGCCGCCAGCGTCCACATCGATGCCAGCGACCTGAACGGCGACCTGCACGGCAGCGCAGAATACCGGGCCAACCTCATTAGCGTGATGGCGCAAAGGGCGGTGGCGAAGGCGGCGGGGTAATGCAAGCGCATGGGGTATTCGGGTCAGCGGATACCCCATTGCTGACGTGGGCTGCTGACGACGTTATGCCGAATGCGCTGCAAAACTGAAACAAAAAAACCACCGTGGAAATTATCAGGAAAATTCAAAATAAGCTTGACCAGCCAACAGATAAGGCTGAAATCAACCAACGAACCATGAAGTGGACCGTGGGCTGTATCGCCATATTGATTGCGGTGCTTCCCGACTGGTTTTCGACGCTTGACAGACCGCTGACATCCATCAGCCAGTCTTATTTTGCCGGGGATTTGTCGCGCAATATATTTGTTGGCTTTCTTTTTGCCATTTCAGCGTTTTTGCTGTCATATAACGGACGAACCAAAAAGCATTTGGTATGTTCTCGTATCGCGGCCGCGGCGGCCTTTGGTGTCGCCGTGGTTCCCTGTAGTTGTGGGGGCGTGGGAAGCTGTGAGTCCAGTGGAGGTGTTTTATATGCTCCCATTCACTACCTGTCCGCAGCGGTCATGTTTGGAATTTTGCTGTATTTTTGTCATGAATTTCGCATGCATGCCAGGGAGGAGGAATGTACGGAGTCGTTTTGGCGGGCCCGTGTATACAGGGTTTGTTTTTGGACTATGGTTTTTGGAATCGGCCTGCTGCTGGCAAATAATTTTCTTGTTGAATATTTTCCTCGCGTTGTATTTTGGGGTGAAAGAATAGCATTGTTTGGATTCGGGTTGTGTTGGTTGGTTGCCAGTCACGTATTTCCTTATCTAACTCGGAAAGAGGGGCGACATAAATTGTTTGCAATCAAATAGACCAATATGCGTCTGGTTATCGAATTCATCGCCATCAGAAGGAGCGTGGACGGCTGTTCTGGTTTGAATCGGCCTCAAGTCGCGACCGGAATTTAGGCTGTTATTGGGGGGCTGGCATCGCCAAGTTGTCTTGGGTCAACGGTTTCATGTTCGTTTCCGGGCGTGCTTGATCCGTTTATTTTTCAGTCAGATACCACATGCCAACTGTTTCTGCCGTCAATCTGGACACCTTGTCCGCCGCACTGCAAGCTCAAGGTTACTTTGCTGACCGGCGCCTGGTGACGGCAGTGTTTCTGGCGCTCAGGCTGGGCCGTCCGCTGTTGCTGGAGGGCGAGCCAGGCGTGGGCAAAACCGAGTTGGCCAAGGCGCTGGCGGGTGCGCTGGGGCGCGAGTTGCTGCGCTTGCAGTGCTACGACGGGTTGGAGCAGCGCGAGGCGTTGTACGAGTGGAATTACGCCGCGCAATTGCTGCACCTGCGCGCGCGTGAAATATTGGCCCCCACGCTCCCTGCCGCGCATGGTGCGCTGCCCCCCGAGGGGGCGCTCGCCGACTTGGGGCGGCCCGGCGTCGGCTCGGCGCGCGGCGGCAGCGCCGACGAGGCCGAGCGCGAGGTCTATCAGCCGCGCTACCTGATTGCCCGCCCGCTGCTGCAAGCGCTGCGCGCGCCGCCGCCGGGCGCGGTGCTGCTGATCGACGAGGTGGACCGGGCTGATGAGCCGTTCGAGGCGTTTTTGCTTGAATACCTGGGCGAGTACCAGGTCAGCATTCCCGAGTTGGGCACGCTGCGCGCCGAGGCGACGCCAGTGACCATTCTCACCAGCAACCGCACGCGCGAGTTGAGCGACGCCGTCAAGCGCCGTTGCCTGTATCACTGGGTCGATTACCCGGAGCGCGAGCGCGAGTTGGCCATCGTGCGCGCCCGCGTGCCTGAAGCGTCGGCGGTGCTGGCGCAACAGGTGGCTGACTTCGTCGCCCGCCTGCGCGCCGAGCCGCAGGCAGCGCAATTTCAGCGCGCCCCCGGCATCGCCGAAAGCGTGGAATGGGCGCGCGCGCTGGTGGCGCTGGACGCGCTCAACCTCGACCCCGAGGTGGTGCAAGACACCGCCGGCGTGCTGTTCAAGCAGCG
>JAITMV010000262.1 GCA_031277295.1 Burkholderiaceae bacterium
CACCTAACCTTGACTTGAAGGAGAGCTAAATGGCAGTTGATATGTTCATGCGCGTCGAAGGCGCCAATGGGGAGTCCAAGGACTCCAATCACAAGGATTGGACGGATATTCAGTCGTTCACGTGGGGAGCCAGCCAGCCTGGCAGCATGGCCAGCGGGGGTGGCGGGGGGGTGGGTAAGGCCAGCTTTCGTGATCTGCAAGTCGTGGCGCTCCTTGACAAAGCTGCGCCAGCGGTCCTGAAAAATTGCATTAGTGGCAAACACCTCAACAAGGTCGAAATCTCGGTCTGCAAGGCCGGTGGCTCACAGATCGAATACACCCGCATCACGCTGGAAGAAGTAATGGTTACTTCGGTGGAATATGCGTCTGATCCCAAATCAGATTCAGTTGTCACTGTGTACGGTTTCCAGGCAGCGAAGGTCAAGCAACAGTACTGGGAACAGACCGACAAGGGTGGCAAAGGCCCCGAAACCCAGGTGGGCTGGAACATCAAAGAAAACAAGGAAGCTTGAGCGGTTTCTTGCTTCGATTGGCGGCGCCGACGTTTCGTTTTTAAACGAAAGTTGGCGTTGCAATCGTCTTATCACAGCCCTCAGCCGCGCCACTTAATAATACCGTTTTAAGTTTGACGCTGGCTAAATTTTACTGATGCAATATTTTCCATTTACTCAAAGTCTAAAAAATATAGTAATTCACAGCAGCATAAATTTAATTTTAGGCCATTGAAATCATTTACAGAAAAGACCATGACGATGTACAGTTATAATCAACAAAGCAATCTAAGCCGCCCAGAATTGTTCTTCTGGATTGCGGTTGATAAAACATTGGAGCAACTCGGTGTTGAGGATATTGGCGCTGTTTTTGCCATCCTGGCAGGTCAACCCATCATTCCAACCCGCGCCAAGGTCGCCGGAGCCACCAAAGGAACATCAATTGCATCCTTAGTCAGTCGACAGGTATTAAATTACGATTTAAAAATTCGTTTACCTATGCTTACCGGATCATCCATTAAGACTTTACGCATTGCGCTGACTAAGAATTTAGGAGCATTTGTAGGGCGCAGCGTTCCTGTTGTGGGTTGGATAATCATTGCAAATGACGTTGTGCGCATAATCTGGAACACAGTCACAACCTATAATATTTTGGCATTACCCGAAGATAGAATTGCACCATGAGTATTGAATCAGAACATATTTTCGCGTTCATCCGCCGTGAAGTTCCACCGCCTTTGTTCACTAAGTTGTCAGAGAATACCGATTTGCGGCGAAATCTTCGCATGGCGGAGGAAGATGCTGATGATTTGTTAGCGAAATTTTTCCAAGAGTTTTCTGTTGCGCTAGGTGATTTTGAATTTACTCGTTACTTCCCCTCTGAAGGATTGATGCTCTTTGGCCGAAAACGCTCAGCTCCCGCGCCATTAACTCTGGGCATGATGCTCCAAGCAGCCCGCAATGGAATATGGGATACGGCCACCATCCAGCCCAATCAGGAAATACGGTGAAATGCAAAAATCAGGTCATTGTTTTACTGACCTTTTTTCTTTTATTGTTTTATTAGCAGCAATGGCAACTAGATTTTTGCTAACCCATGAGTATTAAAAATATAACCAATAACTCAGTTTTGAAATATCTTGTCGATGAAGAAATAAGACATCCACCAACATGATGAGAATTACATGAGACAAGGCATGAAAATAATAAAACTGATCTTACTCGCCACCACATTTGTGCCGCTTGAAGTTTGGGCGTGCCGTTGTAAGGAACCAGCTTTGCAGGATGCCTATATGCGAGCCGATGCAATAACGATGGTTCAAATTAAAGAAATTTCTGCTCTCGCCGACGGAGTTGTACGTGTTTATGGAGAAGCACTCCAGTCTTGGAAATCTGATCTACCCCACTCATTAAATATTTTCACTGGAGATAACTGTATATATGAAATGAAAAAGGATGCCATCTATCTTCTATATTTGACTCGTAGCAAAAAAATGATTTTGTAACCTACCAATGCCGGGGAAATCGGCATGAAACAAAGGCTGCGGACAGTTTGCGCTGGCTGACGCGTCATGGCAAGCGTTCCACACTAACATCAACGCAACCTACTCATCAATAAGAGCCTGCTCAAAGTCGCCTTCTCACGGTGACATATTTTTAATTGAATGCCTGAATCCGTAACCTCAAGAGGGCTGTGGCCTCGCTTTCCCGCCTTCGTGGGGATGATGCCGGAGGGGGCGGAAGTGACGAGAGGGTGAGACTGCGCCAGATTCATGCATCACGCGTGGCGCGCCAGTGTGGGACTACGCGACGGTAAAGTTTGAATCGTGGCGCCTGACCCAGCGTCTACGCCCGATAAGCGCTTTAGTGAGCAGGTCCTTGCTGCTCTGCCCGAGCGGCTCTCATGAGTTCCACAGCCCTGGCCAAAGCACGAAATGTTTTATTGACGCCTGCTGCGTAGGACTGCCGTATGGGTGACGTTTCCCCCTGCCGCTCTTGCTCGATGCCGTTTTTCAGCCTTGAGATGAGGTTTGCGCTTTGTGGGGAGTTCGCGACCGTGAACGCGCATATCTGTAGCATGCCCTCGATGCAGCCTTGCATTTCGGCTATCTGGTTTTCGATGTCTGACATTTTTGTCCGTCCTCTGTACTGATGGTGGTGTGAAAGCCTCCACTGTAAGCAGCAAGGGATGGCGCCTTTGTTTGACCTATCAGCGCCGATACAGGCTCGCTGTCCTAAAGGGGTAACTTCAAAAAAATGGGTAGCAAAAATGTCCAACCATCGATGAAGAAAAAAGTGGCATGAAAGCCAATTTTTGTGACTGGTAGGCCGTGCAGGACTCGAACCTGCGACCAAGGGATTATGAGTCCCCTGCTCTAACCAACTGAGCTAACGGCCCGTGAGAACGCATTCTAGGCGCTGCTCGGTTTGCCCTGGCTGAGGGCGTTGCTGACCAAGCGAGAGGTGATGTCAACGATTTGGATCATACGCTCGTAGGGCATGCGCGTAGGGCCGATCACGCCGAGGGTGCCGACCACCTGGCCATCGACTTCATAGGGCGCGCTGACGACCGAAAGCTCTTGCACCGGCACTATCTGGCTCTCGCCGCCGATGAAGATGTGCACACCTTCAGCTCGACTGGACAAATCGAGCAGGCGGATCAGTTGCGCTTTCTGTGCGAACAACTCGAACGCGCGGCGCAGGTGGTTCAGGTCGCCAGAAAAATCGCTCACCGACAGCAGATTGCGCTCGCCGGAGATCACCACCTCGTCCTGTGCCTGGCTCAATGCTTCGGAGCCGGC
Source organism: Burkholderiaceae bacterium (assembly GCA_031277295.1). GTDB lineage: Bacteria > Pseudomonadota > Gammaproteobacteria > Burkholderiales > Burkholderiaceae_C > Ottowia. The sequence continues at coordinate 3,293 of JAITMV010000262.1, forward strand.
CTGCACCGCAGCTTGCATAAGTTGAGCGATTTCACCGCGCAGGTGTTCGACCTCCTGGTGCAGGCGTTCGCGTACCTGGTCGATGGCCAGGCCGGAAAAATGCGCGTTCAGGTAGTTGGACGCCTCAATCAGCTCCGCCGGCGTATAGTCGGTTTCAGTGAACAGCACGCGGTTTTGCACGTCGCCGTCGGGCGCGACGATGATGAGCAGCAGGCGCCGCTGCGACAGCCGCAAAAACTCGATGTGGCGAAACACCGAGGTGCGCCGCGGCGCCATCACCACGCCGACGAATTGCGACAGATTAGACAGCAGTTGCGCTGCATTGGCGATCACCTTTTGCGGTTGTTCGGGCGCCAACGCTGACGCGGGCAGATCGCCCGGCTGAGCGGTCAGCATGGTGTCGACGAACAACCGATAGCCACGCGCGGTCGGCACGCGGCCGGCGGAAGTATGGGGACTGGCGATCAGGCCCAATTCCTCCAAATCCGACATCACGTTGCGGATGGTGGCCGGCGACAGATCCAGCCCCGAGGCGCGCGACAAGGTACGCGAGCCGACCGGCTGCCCGTCGGCGATGTAACGCTCGATCAGCGTCTTCAGCAGCCGGCGTGACCGGTCATCCAGCATAGGCGCGGCCGCGGTGTACGGCATCCGTGCGTCCGGTCATGTGCAAACCATAAAAGTCAAGGTGACGCCTCATCCGCCGGGCACGGATGAACGCGCCTCGGTTTGGAATGGCCCTGCGGCTTTGCGCACGGTGACGCAAGGCGCAAAGCGCGGCCATACCCGGCGGCGCTGCGAGCATTCGCAACCAAGCCGGCCGCTTCGCATGCGAAGACCCGGCTGCCGCATGGAGCTTATTCAGCGTTGCCTTTAGGCCATGAAAGTCGGTCAAGGTCATGTGCGGATCATTATGATGTAATTTCACAATGAGCCTGAAGTTCGCACGCGTTGCCCTGGTCGGCAAATACATCGAAGCTCCTGCCGGCGTGACGGCGGATTCCGCCCGCCAACTCATAGCCGACATCGGCGGTTTCCTGCGGCAGCAAGGCTGCGAGGTGCGTTTGGCCGAACGCACCGCCCACGCACTCAATCTAGCGGATTTTCCGACGCTTGACGTAGCCGGCATCGGCGCCCACGCCGACTTGGCGGTGGTGGTGGGCGGCGACGGCACCATGCTCGGCATTGGCCGCCAACTGGCGCGCCACGGCACGCCGCTGATCGGCATCAACCAGGGGCGCCTGGGCTTTATCACCGACATTGCGCTTGACGCCTACCGCGACGTTCTGCCGCGGATGCTGTATGGCCAGTATGAGGAAGATCACCGCAGCCTGATGCACGGCAAAGTGGTGCGTGACGGCGCGTGCGTGTTCGAGACTTATGCCATGAACGACGTGGTGGTTAACCGCGGCACGGCAGCCAGCCTGGTGGAGTTACGGGTAGAGGTCAACGGTCATTTCGTCGCCAACCATCGAGCCGACGGCATCATCGTCGCGACGCCGACCGGATCGACCGCTTATGCACTGGCGGCGGGCGGGCCGCTGCTTGATCCGCTGGTGCCGGCGTGGGTGCTGGTGCCGATTGCGCCACACACCTTGTCCAACCGGCCAATCGTGGTGGCCGACCCGGTGGAAATTGCCATTGAAATCGTCGGCGGACGCGACGCCAGCGCCAGTTTCGACATGCAGTCAATCACCTCGCTGCAACACGGCGACCGTATTCTGGTACGGCGCTCGGACTATCGGGTGCGTTTTCTGCACCCGCGCGGCTGGAGTTACTTCGACACGCTGCGCGAAAAGCTGTACTGGAACGAAGGAGGCGTCTAGTGCCATTGCGTCACTTGAGCCTGCGCGACTTCGTCATCGTGCCCGCGCTGGAGCTGACGTTGGCGCCCGGCTTCACCGCGTTGACTGGCGAAACCGGCGCCGGCAAGTCCATCCTGATCGACGCCTTGCAACTGGCGCTGGGCGGACGCGGTGACGCGCTTTGGGTACGCGAGGGCCAGCCGCGTTGCGAAATCGCCGCCGAATTCGACGCTCCCGCGGACGCCCTGCCCTGGCTGCGCGAGCACGGTTTTGACAGCAAAGACGATTCGCTGCTGCTGCGCCGCACCATCGACGCCGCTGGCAAGAGTCGCGCCTGGGTCAACGGCTCGCCGGCCACCGTTGGCCAGTTGCGTGAACTGGCTGATTGGCTGGTCGATATACACGGCCAGCACGCTTGGCAAAGTCTGACGCGCCCAGCCGCCGTGCGCGCGTTGCTGGACGCCTATGCCGAGGCCGACATCAACACGCTGACCGACGCCTGGCGTGTCTGGCGGCAAAGTGAAGCGGCATTGGCCGAGGCGCGCGCCGCACAAGACAGCCTGGCGCAAGAGCGCGAACGCCTGCTGTGGCAAATCAGCGAGCTGGACAAGCTTGCTGCGGCCGACGGCGAATGGGACGATTTGAACCAGCGCCACACCCGTCTGTCACACGCGCAGGGACTTATCGACGCCGCCCAGGCCGCCATCGCCGCGCTGCAAGGCGGTAACGACGATGGTGGTGGTGGTGGTGGTGGTGGCGGCGGCGCGCTGCCCGCGCTGACCCAGGCGCAGCACGCACTGGCGGCGCAGCAAGGCATCGAGCCGGAATTTGCCGCGCTCGCCGAACTGCTGGATGCCAGCGCTGCGCAGTTGCGCGACGTCGCTCACAACCTGCACGCCTGGCTGCGCCGCACCGAACCCGATCCGGATCAACTCGCCGCGCTGGACGCACGCATGGGTCAGTGGATCGGTCTGGCACGCCGTTACCGCCGTCCGCCCGAAGATTTGCCGGCGTTGCTGGCTGGCTGGCGCGACGAGTTGGCCAAACTGGAGTCCTGCGCCGATCTGAATCGGTTGGAGCGCGATGCCCGCGCGAGCCATGAGCGTTATCTGCACGCCGCCCGCGCCATATCCGGACAACGCGCCAGCGCCGCCCCCAAGTTGGCCGCCGCCGTCAGCGCCGCCATGCAAGATTTAGGCATGCGAGGCGGGCGCTTCGAGGTCACGCTGACGCCGTTGGCCGAGCCTGCCGCCCACGGGCTGGAATCAATCGTATTTCTGGTTGCCGCGCACGCCGGATCGACACCGCGCGCTATCGACAAAGTCGCCTCCGGCGGCGAGTTGTCGAGGCTGGCGCTGGCCATTGCCGTTACCACCAGTCAACTCGGCGCGGCGGGTACCCTGGTATTCGACGAGATCGATGCCGGCATCGGCGGCGCGGTAGCGGCAACCGTCGGCCAGTTACTGCGCCGTCTGGGACAAGACCGTCAGGTGCTGTGCGTAACCCACCTGCCTCAAGTTGCAGCCTGCGCTAGCCAGCACCTCACGGTCAGCAAGCAAACCGGCGATGGCAACGTCTTTAGCGCCGTCATCCCGGTCAGCGGTGAAGCGCGCACGCGCGAGATCGCCCGTATGCTGGGCGGCGAACGCATCACCGATGCCACACTGGCGCATGCGCGGGAGTTGCTGCAACCCCGCCCGGCTGCGTCCACGCGAACACGAAAGGCGCACACATGAACGTCGCCGAACGCACCGATCTGGTCGTCATTACCGGCATGTCCGGCTCCGGCAAATCCATCGCCTTGCACGCGCTCGAAGACGCCGGCCACTTCTGCATCGACAACTTGCCGCCGGAACTTCTAAGACCTTTCATCTTGCTCGAAAGACAACGGCATACACGCCAGATTGCCGTGGCCATCGACGCGCGCAGCCACAAATCGTTACCTCAATTGCCCTTGTTGCTGCACGCTCTAAGCGATGATGGGCTGAGATTGCGCTTGTTGTTTCTCGACGCCAGCGACCACACGCTGGTACGTCGTTTTTCCGAAACCCGCCGCCGCCACCCGCTGTCGCTGCCGGGCGACAGCGGCGGCCAGCAGACGCTGATGCAAGCCATTGCGCGCGAGCGCGAACTACTGGCTGATTTGCGCGAACGCTCGCACTCCATCGACACCAGCGTGTTGCGCCCGACGCAGTTGATAGCCGCCGTCAAAGACCTGATCGCCGCCCCAGCAGCGCACCTGACGCTGGTGTTCGAGTCGTTCGCTTTCAAACGCGGCATCACCATGGACGCCGACTACGTGTTCGATGTGCGTATGCTGCCCAATCCCCACTACGATCCCACGCTGCGCCCGCTTACCGGGCGCGATCAACCGGTAATCGACTTCCTCGACCAACAACCCGACACACAGCGTATGCTGGCGCAGATCGTCGCCTTTTTACGCGCCTGGCTGCCGGCGCTGGCGCGCGACCACCGCAGCTACGTCACGGTGGCCATCGGCTGCACCGGCGGTCAGCACCGCTCGGTATACCTGACGGAAAAGCTAGCCGCTGTGTTCGGTGACCAATGGCTCACCCTGCGCCGACACCGGGAACTGGGCGGTGACGGCAGCTTTCGTGTCGGCAATTAGGGCGTACTAGCGCGTCACTGGCTGGGCCGAAACGCGTTTCTGATCAGGCCGCCGCCGCCGCAGGCTCTTGAACCAGCTTGATGGTCGGCAGTCTGGTGCGCGGGCGGCGTAGCTTGACGGTGGGAGCAAGAACCCGCGCTGAACCGGTGACGATGGTTTCGCCTTTTTGGTTGGTCACTTCGCAGTCGAATTCGACGTGTTTTCTGCGCTCATCTTTGGCGCGCACCGTCACGCGCACGACAAGCGTGTCACCGATGCGCACCGGGTGCCTGAAACGCAAGTTTTGCTCCAGATAGATCGTACCCAAGCCGGGCAGCACGGTGCCGAACAGAGCCGAAATCAGCGCGCCGGTCCACATGCCGTGGCCGACGATGGTGTGCAAGACGGTGTCGGCGGCGTAGACCGGATCAAGGTGCGCCGGATTAGAGTCACCCGAGACGGCGGCGAATGCCTGTACGTCGGCCTGGGTAAGTGTGCGCACCAAGTCGGCGGACTGGCCGATACGCAGTTCGTCAAAGGTTACGTTCTCGATCATGTCAATCGGATCGTTGGCAGCGGTGTAGGCGGGTGTGGGATTCATAGCGGTTAGTAAAACGGCGGCTCTGAGTTCAAGTTCAGCACTGAACAAGTTTGCGCCCAACGCAGAACACGCACGACGCCGCGAGGACTCGCAGCGAATGCGAAAGTGTTTGTCAGACCGGGATTGCTGCTGGCGAGAAACTTGCTTTTCTTCTTGCGGGATGCGCCACCCTATTGAGAGTCCCCGGATTCATGACGGTGTTTATCCAAAAATGCCGTCATGTTCCACGAAGCTCTCAGTAAGACGTATGCCCTTGGCGCCGAACGCCGCGGAGCATCCGCTCGAAGCGTCATTCAATGCGGACGCTTGCCTGGATTTTTCTTGCTGCGCGTGTGCACGCCGCGCTCTTGGCTACGCTGCTGGCCGATACCCTGCTTGCGCACCGTGGCACCCGGCAGCGGCGGGGTAGCTTTGCGCATGGCTTCGGTGACGAGTTTGTTGCCCATGATGTGATCCTTTGTTCGTTGGCGAAAAACTTTATATTGTCCACGATTTATGCTGAGATTTGCTCCAGAGGGTGCGATTGAAAGTGATGTGTCCTAATAGAGACCTTACCGCCGAAGCAAGGAGCCCGCCATGGAAATCGACCAGATCAGCGACGAGGAGATACTGCAAGGTCTGCAAGCGCACCCG
>JAITMV010000101.1 GCA_031277295.1 Burkholderiaceae bacterium
GCGTCTTTGTCCGTCATGCTGCGTTGCAAATCCTCGCAATACCACTCGGTATTGCTCCGGTTTGCGCCTTGCCTGACGAACAAATCCATCGATTTCATTTGTAAAGGTTTTGATGGAACAGAGCACTAGTGGCCTGACAAAGCCGGTAGCGGGCGCCCTGAGCTGGACCGTGCCAGTTTTATGGATCGCGAGTGCGCATGAGCGTCATGGAGACCGGAGGTGATTGATGAGCACATGAGCAATTACCGCAACGGCTCAATCCGCAGCGAAGACTTGTCGCCGTCAGTCTGCTCGGTGTCGATCTGGATGATCTCCCCGGCCTGGCCGGTGACCGTGATCTCCTTGACCCAGCGCAGCACGCGCGCCTGCCGTGGCTTGAGGATCAACTGCCAGCTCCGGGGGTTGCCTTTCAATTCCAGCTTGTAGTGCTGTTCCAGCAAGCCGCGGTTACCGATCAGCGTGCCGCGCACGGCTTCGATGATCGACATTGCCTCAGGATGCTGTGGCAGATTCAGTTCGCGCCGACGCCCGTCGCGTTCGAGTACCAGGGTGTCGCCCTTCACCGCCAGCGATTCAGGCTTGGGCGCGAGGGTGTTTTTTTCCAACCGGTCGGGCGGGCTGTAAATCAGCTCGCCGGTGCTGACCACCGGGGTATCGAGCACGGACAGGATTTTGGTCTCGGTAAATCGTGCCTTGCCGGCAGGGTGATCGGCCAAGACGGTCATCAGTGCGGCCACGTCCCACGCCGCCAGCGCCGGGACGCAAAGCAGCGTGGCGAGCAATGTCAGCCACAAATCACGGCTTCGGCGCCGGTTTCCAGAAATCATAGAAATTGAACCAGTTGTAGGGAGCCTGAAGACAATGCTGCTCCAGCAACGCGGTGTAGCGCTGCAACGCCTGGTCGATGCAGGCATCCTTTTGCCCGGCCGTCACCTCGGCGAAATCGGCCACCGGCGCGAAGCTCAAATGATAGCGGTTACCCCCCAGGTAACTGCCTGCCATGAACACCACCGGCGCGCGCAACATGGCCGCCAGCCGAAGCGGACTGGTGGGAAAAAGCGCCGTGCCACCGAGAAACGGCAACGCACGGCTTTTGTCGTCGGCTAGCGCCCGGTCGCCCAGGATGCCGACCGCACCGCCGGTGGCCAGATGATCGCGCACGCGCAGGATCGATTCGGGCTGACCAAGTACGATGATCTTGTCCAGCATACGCGGGTCGATGGCCGCCAGCGCCGTGGTGATGAGTCGCGCGTTGTCCGGATACATCAGCATCTTGACGTCGAAAGCATGCCGTTCACCGAGGGCGCGCAAGGCCTCGAAGCTGCCAAAATGCGCACCCAGAAACACGATACCCCGGCCACTCGCGGCAAGTTCGATCACGCCTTGGTCGCCCGTGATCGTGACATCGAACAGATCCGTGCGCCCGCTCAGCCAATAGACCCGGTCGTGGATCATTGAAGCAAAGCCGAGTACATGCCGGTAGCCGTCGCGCACGGACAGCCGGCGGCCCAGGGCACGACGCAGGTAATCCTTGCTGGCACGTCGCGCGGCGGGCGCGAAGAACAAGAAGTAAAGCACGATCAGGTGCAAAACCAGGCGGCTCGCGCGGCGGCCCAGCGTCAACGAAAGCCAGACCATGAACCGCACCACCGGCGCAAAGCTACGCTCAGGGCGGTTTTTCCAGTGGGAGCTGGAGGGCTTCATGCTGATGGCGGTTCGAGCATACCGGAGACAACGACCGTTTCGCCGCTGCCCTGGCCTGCGGTTACGGCAAAGCGGCTCAATCCTGCGTGCGCCTGGACGCGCAACGCCAGCCGGCTGCCCGGATCGCAGGGGTGCGCGAAGCGCGCCTCGCGCACGCTCAGCGATGCGGCGCCAGCCAGTTCTCGACACACCCAGTCGAGCACCAAGACACCGGGCAACACCGGATAGACCGGGAAATGACCCTCCAGCGCCGGGTGATCCGGTGCAAACGTGCGTGTCGCCCGCACTGGCCAATCACGCCAGTTGGAGCGTTTCATGCCTCGGCATCCCGACGTACCCGCAGCAGGGCCAGCGCGTCGCTGCGCACCAGCTTGCCGGTGGCGTTGCGCGGAATGGCCGCCACCATCAGCAGCGGGCGTGGCAAGAATGCCGGATCGATGCGTGTGCGCAATTGCGCCAGAACTTGGCGGGCATCAAGCGACGGCGCTACACACAAGGCGGCCAGCCGCTCGATGTGGGCGCCGTCGCGCTTTTCTTGCCACACGAAGCAGCCGTCTTTGACGCCTTGCAGTGCGAGCAACTGCGCATTGAGGTAGGCAATGGAGGTGCGCTTGCCGGCGATGTTGACCATGTCGGCATGGCGGCCGACAAGTTGAAAACGTCCTTTTGGCGCGGGTTCGATCACATCGGGCAGTCTCACTCTTGCTTCGACGTGGCCGCCATGTACCCAGGCGCCGGCTGTGTCGTGCTCCATGCGCACGCCGGGCAATAGTTGCCAGTCTGTTTGCGCGCAGGTGCGGCGGCTGGCGATCTGGCCGCTTTCGGTGCAGCCATAAATTTCGTACAGCGGCGCCCCAAAAGCGGCTTCCGCGCGTTCAGCCAGCGCCAGGGGTAATGGCGCGGTGGCGCACAACAGCGATTCGCAGGCAGGCAAAGGCAGCCCGGCGTCCAGCACCGCGCCCAGATGAAATGGCGTAATGACCAGCATACGCGGGCGCGGCGCGGCGGCCAGCGCCGCCGTTACATCCGCCGGGTAAAAGGGTTTACCGCGCCAGCAGCTTGCGCCGCCATGCAAAGTAAGCAGCACACTCGATTCAAAGCCATACATGTGCTGCGCCGGCACGGTGGCAACGAGGGCCATGCCCGCCGCGCTCAGGCGGGCCGATTCCGCCGCGGCGTTGAGGCATAGCTTGCCCCAGTGTTTGAGGTGGGGCGTTGGCTCGCCTTGCGAACCGGAGGTGAACACGATGGCCGCCAGTTGATCTGCCGCGATCATGGGCGTATCGGCCCAGGTCAGCGTCTGATCGGAATCAGGCACGCGCACGGCGGCTACCGGCGCCGGTAGCGCGGCAGGGCGTTGCGGCTCGTCGTGCAGCCCCATCAGAGCGGGGTAACGCGCGGCCAGTGCGGACACCGTGGCAACAGCGGTGGACGAAGGCATCAATGTCGGCACACCGGCCGCCAGTGCAGCGCCCAAACCCACCATGAAGGCGTAGCGATCAGCACACAGGTTGATGACGTGACCGGCGCCCGCCAGTCGCGGCGCCAAGGCGAGCACTTCGGCGAAGTACTGGCCTGCCGGCACGGCCCCGCGAGCGTCGAATACCAGCGTGTCAGTCGGCGCGTGGGTGCTCAGGGCTATTGCGTCAGTCATTGGCGGTGATGACTTTTGGCGGCTAAGTGATTTATTGCGCTACCGGGCCGTCCGCGACGCATGAAGCTCAAAGAGCCGCAAGACCGCGCAGCAAGCCGATCCGGGGCGCCCGTGGCTGGGACGTTCTGGCGACCTGCCCGGACGCGCTGGTGTTCACGATCCCGGCGCGGGCTTAGCGGGCGCGGGCTTAGGAAGCGCTGCGACGTTGCAATCCTTGCCAATGACACGGGCCATTGGCTGCGGATTGCGCCTTGCAGCCCATCCCAATGCCGCATCGCCGTACACCTCACGCCGAGATCGTAAACACGTTCTGAGGGAAGAGCGTGCCAGCGACCCAAGGTGGATGTCATGTAGTGCGGTGGGCCGCGATGTGCTGCGCCAAGCTGCGTAGCGAGGCATAGATGGCGGCGTTGTTTTCATTGTCTGCGCGCAACTGGAAGCCGTATTTTTTTGATACCGCCAAGGCAACTTCCAAAATGTCAATCGAATCCAAGTCTAAGCCGTCGCCATACAACGGCGCATCCGGATCGACGTCGGCGGCTGCGATGTCGAGGTTAAGGGAAGTGACCATAAGCTGGGCCACTTCCAAAATCAAAGTGTCGACGTCGGCGTCCGCTGGAGAAGACATGCGTGATACAAGCGAAACAAGTTGAAGGCAAGGAGTGCGATTATCGCAAATGGTCTACCCTGGCCCTGGAATATCGAGACATGAAACCGTGTCTTTGCGCCTTCTGGTCGGCATTGCAAATACCTGCAATACCACGTGGTGGCGCTGCGCCTCGCGCCGAAGACAAACCCGTTGGTTTCATTTTATTCTGACATTTCCCCTTGGCTGGCGCATCGGGACAGAATCGAATTCCGGTAATATAGTTAGCATTTGCTTACATTATGGTGAATTAAAATGAAAAACTATCAGTGCTACCTTGTTTGAGACGCTGCCTCAATATAAAGCATCAGCCCCCATTTTCAGGTTCTAGCCGTTCGCTTGCATGACGTCGGCGCCAGGCGCGCGCGCTGTCCCAGAAAGATGCGCGTTCGAACTCCGGGTGCCAACGGTAACGCAACACGTGTTCGGTGATGAAGAAGGCGCCCAGTGTCAGCGGCGAAACAACGCTGGTATACAGCACCCACCAATTGAACGGCAGCATTGCGAACAGCAGCAGCGAAAGCAGTCCCATGACGGCAAAATACAGCGCCCAGGCGCGAGTGATCTTGACGGTGTAGCGCTCCATCTCGGGCGTGAGGCGATGAACCGAACGCGCCAGTTGCGTAATCAGAGGCTTGCCGCGCAAGCTGCGCCAAAACAACCAGGCCAGAACACTGTAGAGGCTGACGTACTCGGCCATGTAAAGCACCGAAACATCCGGCGGGCCGCGCCAAGCTGACCACCACCCCAGCGCGCACGCGCCCGCGATCAGTGGCAACGTTGCCCACACCCGCCGTCCGGCGCTCCAAAGAGCGGCGCAAATGCCCAACAAACCTGGGCCAAGCACGAACAGCACCGTCAGCAGATGGTGCGGCGCATGGCGCATCAGCCATTGCGCACCCAGGCCATAGCCAACCACCAGGCCCAGGGGGGCGAGCAGCGGCAAGAACGCCGCAGCCACGGTGAAACCGTTGGGAAAACGCATGGGTCGATGAAATCGCGAGAACAAAAGACGAAAAAATTGTAACCGTGACGAAGGGCACGGGCAACGCTTAACCTGGAAACCGCAGTTGAACGCGCCTGAGCTCTAGCAGGCTGCTGAAATACTGTTCTCCCGACCTTGGAGCGAAAGAGACGGCCTCATAGAACGGCCTACAAGCGTTTTTTCAGTGCGGGTCGGGGGGTAAGGTACCATCTTTGAGGCAAGAATTTCCCCTCCGAAGAAGTATTTCAGCAGCCTGCTAGGTTCAATAAGTTCCGGCGCACGGGCGCGTTACTGCCGTGCCGTGCGCGCATGGGCCGGCAGCGGGCCAGGGTGGCTGGTGCGCCAGGGGTTGATGTCCAGCCCGCCGCGGCGCGTATAACGGGCATAAACGGTCAGCTTGACCGGGCGGCAGCGGGTCCAGATGTCGGTGAAAATGCGCTCAACGCAGTGCTCGTGAAAATCGTTGTGCTGTCGGAAGCTGATGATGTAGCGCAGCAGCCCGGCCTGGTCGATTTGGGGGCCGGTGTAGCGGATTTGGATGCTGGCCCAGTCGGGTTGGGCGGTGACGGGGCAGTTGGTTTTGAGCAGGCGGCTGGTGAGGGTTTCTTCCACCGGTTGCTCGTCGAAAGCGGCGTTTAGCAACTCGGGCGTGGGCCGCGGATAGAAGTCGCAATCGAGCTCCAGACGATCCAGGTTCAGGCCGTCGAGTTCGTGGATGGGTTGCTGGTCGAAGGCGTCTGGCTCGATCAGGCGCACGCTGGCGCCAGCGCGCACCATATCGCCATGCCAGAGCGCGGCGCTCACGTCGCCTTGGATGCGATGACGCACCGCGTCGGCGTCGGCCAGGCGAGTGCCACTGAAGCTGTTCAGGTACAGCTTGAAGGACTTGCTTTCGATCAGGTGCGTGCTTTCGCACGGCACGACGACGTGGGCGATGGCAAGCTGCGGTTTGCCGCGCGGATTGAGCCACGACAACTCGAACGCAGTCCAAAGATCGGCGCCGAAAAAATTGGGCTGTCCCGCGATGCCGATTTGCGCCCGCTGCGGCGCGCGTGCGATGGGAAACAGCAGCGCCGGGTCGTATTGGTCGGCGTAAACGGCGGGCTGTCCCAGCGCGCCGACCGGCGGCGGTGACGGGTTATCCGGGTTCGGGGTCATGCGGTTGCGATGGGGTGTTGCCGCCAGAACGGCAGCAGGTGGCGCGCGAATGCATCAAACGCGCTGGGGGTAATGTCATGGCCGCCGCCGGGAATGGCGACGAAGCGGGCGCCGGGAATGCGGCGCGCGGTATCACGCCCGCATTTGATCGGCAGCAGCGGATCGGCCTCGCCGTGCAACACCAGCGTGGGGCAGCGCACGCGGGGCAGTTCGGCGGCGCGGGTGGTGTCGGCAATCACCGCCGCCGCCTGGCGCAGATTGCCCGACGGGTTGTCGCCGCGCGCCAGAGCGCGCATGACCAGCGCGCGCAGCCACTCGTCACTGGCCGCAAACGCCGGGCCGCTGACGGCGCGGAACACCCGCATGTAGTAGCGCGTGAGGGCCTCGGGATCGTGTCCGCGCGGCTTGCCGGCCATGACCTTGAGCACCTGGGGGCGTGGGCCGGGCAGGCCGCGCGCGCCGCTGGAACTCATGATGCAGGCCAGCGTGGCGCAGCGCTCGGGCGCGGCGATGGCGATGCGCTGTGCCACCATGCCGCCCAGGCTGATGCCGGTGATGTGGGCGCGGGGGACGCCCAGCGCGTCCAGCACGCCAAGCGCGTCGCGCGCCATGTCGTGCAAGGTGTAGGGCAGGTGCGGCGGCACGCCGAACAGCCGCCGCAGGCCGGCGGCCAGTAACTGCGAGCGCCCGCCCCGCTCCGGCCAATGGGGTGACAGGCCGGTGTCGCGGTTGTCGAAGCGCAGCACACGATAGCCGGCGGCGGCGAGCGCCTGGACGAAGCTGTCGGGCCAGTAGATCAGTTGCCCGCCCAAGCCCATGATGAGCAGCACCGGCTCGCCGGGACCGCCGGTGTCATCGACTTCGAGTTGGAGACCGTTGGCTTGGACTTTCATGACCAACGCCTATGCAATGGCCCACACGCTCGTCATTCCCGCGCAGGCGGGAATCCAGGAGCGCATCCTCAATCCCGCTCTTGAAACAAGCGCCCTTGGATTCCCGCCTGCGCGGGAATGACGAAAAGAAAATCTGTCAGGTTTCAAGACACGCTGCCCTAATCCACGGTTTCCAGGTCGGTCTGGCTGAACTCGCCGCCGGTGGCCAGAATCGGTATATCGAAATATTTGGCGCAGGCGTAATGCAGGCAGTCACCAAGATTCAGGCCGCGCCGCCCGTGGCGGTAGTGGTGTGCCGCGTGAAGGGTGAGCCGGGTCAGATCGGCGGCGGGCGGCAGGTCGCGCACCTCGATACCGCATTCATTCAGAAAGTCCCGGATCAGCGGCGCGACCGTTGCCACCGGCCGGTTGAACTTGTCGGCCCGCGCCAGCGCCAGCGCCGCTTCCAGCACCGCCACGGGCGAGGTAATGGGCGCTTGCGCCGAGGCCAGCGCGTTTGACACGCGGCCCGCCTCCGGCTCGTCGGAAAGCAGCGCGACGATGGCGCAGGCGTCGATGAACATCAATCCGCCTGCGCCTTGTCGTCGCTCCACAAAGCATCAAACACCGCACCGGGTAGCGGCTTGCGCGCCCTGGGGTCGAGAATGATGCGATGCTTTTCACGCAGGCGCGCGGCGGTTTCCAGCGGGGTAGGAGCCGTTTGCTGCCGGGCAATCGCCTCTTTCATGGCGATCACGATGGCCTCGGTGATGCCGACTCCGGCCAGCGCCGCGAACTTGCGCGTCAGCGCATCGGCTTCGGGGTTGTTGACGTTGATTGGCATGGGCGGCTTGATGAGTGTAGATGATTAATGACGCGAATCTACATCAAACCGTCTTTGCCCGCAACCGCCGCCGCGCGGCTCACCGCTTGCGCCGGAACACCAACCGATCCGGCTGCGACGCGGCGGGCGCGTAAGCGTAGCCTTCCAGATCGAAACCTTGCAAATCCTCGGGCGCGGCGGCGCGCCGTTGCGCCGCGTAGCGCGTCATCAGCCCACGCGCGCGCTTGGCCAAAAAACTGATGATCTTGTACTGGCCGGCCTTGTAGTCCTGAAACACGCAGTCGATCACGCGCGCCTTCAGCGTCTTGGTGTCCACGGCCTTGAAGTATTCCTTCGAGGCCAGGTTGACCACCACCGGCGATGCATCGCCCGCCAGCCGCTGGTTCAGGTAGTCACTGATGCGCGCGCCCCAGAACTGGTACAGCGTGGCGCCGCGCGCGGTCGCCAGCCGCGTACCCATCTCCAGGCGATAGGGCTGCATCCAGTCGAGCGGACGCAGCACACCGTACAGGCCGCTCAAGATGCAGACCTGCCGTTGCAGCCAGTCCAGATCGCCCGCCGCCAGCGTGCGCGCGTCCAGGCCGCCGTACACGTCGCCGTCGAAAGCCAGCACCGCCTGC